>CAYMLN010000704.1:0-1503 GCA_964391045.1 uncultured Saprospiraceae bacterium | reverse complement strand
CGCCCGCCGAAGTGGATGATCGAGGAATTCGGCAGGAAGACCACCTTCCAGCCTGCCTTGTTCAGGCGGTACTGCAGGTCCGCCTCATCGCCATAAATGAAATAACTTTCGTCAAGCAGGCCGATCTGGTCGAGTGCCGCCCGTCTCACCAACAGGCACGCCGAACTCATCCAGCCCGTTGCCTTGATCTCGTTCGAATCGCCGTGCGAGGGATACCCGGGCCACAGCAGTTCGCCAATGTGAGTCACAATCAGGAACTCCTCCAGCAGCGTCGAGAACGGCGCAAACCCGGACTGGAACGAACCGTCGGGGTTCAGCAGTTTTCCCGCCGTCGCCCCCGCCTCAGGGTGCGCATCCAGATATTCGACCAGCACATCCAGCGCAGGTCCGTTCACGAGCGTGTCGTTGTTCAGCAGCAGCACATGGCGCCCGTTCGTCGCTTCGATGCCCTGGTTGCTCGCCTTGCCCAGTCCCACATTGCCCGCATTCTGGATCAACTTCACCTGCGGATACTTCTCTGCCAGCATCTGCTGACTGCCGTCCGTCGAGCCGTTATCCACCACCACGACATCGAACGAACTCTTCAACCCGCCCTCATACAGGGACTTCAAACACGGATCGAGATATGCCTTATTGTTCCAGCACACCAGCACAATGGACATATCCACGGCCGATTCATCGCTTCCCTTCTGGACCTTGGCCTGGGTCGCTGTTCCCGACATCTATTCCTCCCCCCGGTATTTTTTGTCCATCTCCGCGATTTCGTCGTAGGTGCCAAGATCGATGTACGTGCCGTTGTCCATGTGCACGCCCTTGAACTTCATCCCCAATGCGATGGCATCGTTCATGATCTTCGCAAAATCGGAGATACCTTCCTCGAACACACACTTGTGCAGGTATTCCGTGAATTTCGGCCGCCAGACGATACAGCCCCACATCTGGGTCAGGTCGGTCTGTTTCGGTTTGTCCACGATCTCAATGACCCGGCTGTCACCACCCATGCGCACCATGCCAAACTTCTCGGGGCGGTCAGTGGTGAACATGCCGAGCAGGACATCGTCTTCGGGGGAAGCGGCTTCGTGAACACGCTTGAAGATATCGTTGGGCTTCATCAGCGTATCCGCCATGCCGAAGAAGACCGTCTTGCCCTGACGCACGCGGTCCGACAGCCCGGCCCTGGCGGCGCGGGCGGTGGCATAGGCGTGCTGCTCCCTCGACAGGGTGAGGCCGGTGACATCGCAATCATAGTCGGCGGCGAGCGTCAGGGCGAGGCCGCCCCAGCCCGAGCCGATGTCGAGCACGCGCATGCCGGGCCGGACCAGCAGCTTGGCGGCGATGTGCCGCTTCTTGGCGGCCTGGGCCTCGTCGAGGTCCATCCCCGGCCGCACGAAGTAGGCGCAGGAATATTGCCGGTCGCGATCGTGGAACAGATCGTAGAGGCGGCCGTCGAGGTCGTAGTGGTGGGCGACGTTCTGGCGCGAGCGGCCGACCGGATTGAACTGG
>CAYMLN010000703.1:0-1503 GCA_964391045.1 uncultured Saprospiraceae bacterium | reverse complement strand
GGCGGCCCGCATCCATACCCTGGAAGGCGGTGATGTATTGAACTTCTGCGCCAATAACTACCTCGGCCTGTCCTCGCATCCCCGCGTGATCGAGGCAGCCATCGAGGCGATCCATTCGCACGGTTTCGGCATGTCCAGCGTGCGCTTCATTTGCGGCACCCAGGACATCCATAAGGCCCTCGAAGCGAAGATCGCCGCGTGGGTCGGGGCCGAGGATGCGATCCTCTATGCGGCTGCGTTTGACGCCAACGGCGGGCTCTTCGAGCCGCTGCTCAACGAGGAGGACGCGATCATCTCCGATGCGCTCAACCACGCGTCGATCATCGACGGCATCCGGCTCTGCAAGGCGAAGCGCTTTCGCTATAACAACAACGACATGGCCGACCTCGAGGCGAAGCTCGAGGAGGCCAAAGGAAGCAGGCGCATTATGATCGCCACGGACGGCGTCTTCTCGATGGACGGCATCATCGCCCAGATGGACAAGGTCGTCGCGCTTGCAAAGAAATATGACGCCGTGGTCATGGTGGACGACTGCCATGCCACCGGCTTTGTCGGCAAGACGGGGCGGGGGAGTGCGGAACACAGCGGCGTGTGGGGCCAGGTCGACATCACCACGGGCACCTTCGGCAAGGCGCTTGGCGGCGCGTCGGGCGGATTTACCGCGGGCCCGAAGGAAGTGATCGACATGCTCCGGCAGCGCTCGCGACCCTACCTCTTCTCCAATACGCTGGCGCCCTCGATCGTCGGTGCATCTATCGCGGTCCTCGACATGCTCGGGGAAACGACGGCCCTGCGCGACAAGCTCGAGGACAACACGACCTATTTCCGCAAGGGGATGACCGATGCGGGGTTCGATATCGTGCCCGGCGTGCATCCGATCGTCCCGGTGATGTTGTATGACGCCCCGCTGTCGCAGGTCTTCGCGGACGATCTGCTCAAGGAAGGCATCTACGTGATCGGCTTCTACTACCCGGTCGTGCCGCAAGGCAAGGCGCGCATCCGCGTGCAGATCTCGGCCGGGCACGAACGTGAGCACCTGGACAAGGCCCTGGAGGCCTTTGCCAAGGTGGGCCGCAAGCACGGGGTGATCTGATCATGAGGTCACGCCGACGTTTCGGCGTATCGATTCTGTATTCAACGCGCTTACGATCTTCAGGGTTTACCTGATGGTCAAGGCATCAATTCAGCAGACATGTCCATTCGCTTCTTCCTTGTCGCTTGTGCCATGCTGGTGATTGCGGATGTGTCCGCCCAGGATGCGCTTTCCCGGAAAACGTACAAGGCGATCACCCGCCTGGACGAACAGGTCAGCTTGTTCGACGGCCGGCTCCGGCTGGTCAATATCTTCAAGCGGCAATATGAAGTGATCTTCGAGAACCGGGGCAAACCCGAGCCTGTGCTGCGCCAGGCGCTGATCGAGCAAACCTATACGCCGTATGCGCAATTCTGGGCCATGTACGTCGGGGACAGCACTACGTATGTCGATGACGTGCTGTTGCCGCT
>CAYMLN010000702.1:1148-1507 GCA_964391045.1 uncultured Saprospiraceae bacterium | reverse complement strand
TGGTGGATCGGATTTATTCGGACTCGTCCGCCTCGCCGGCAAGGGGCACGGCATCCTCGTCGTCGGAGAGCGGCACGATATCCACAGGTACAACCTCCTCGAGGGACAATGGTTCACCGATGAGCTCGGCCGGCATCTCGAAATCCTTGAGCTGGGGCAGGTCGGCCATCGAACGGAGGCCGAAATAGTCCATGAACTTGCCGCTGGTCTTGTAGAGGAGCGGCTTGCCAGGGCCGTCGGAGCGGCCGGCGATCTCGATCAGCTCCTTCTCGAGCAACTTATCGATGGCGTAGTCGGAATTGACGCCGCGGATCTTCTCGATCTCGCCGCGGGAGACGGGCTGGCGATAGGCGATGATG
>CAYMLN010000702.1:504-1138 GCA_964391045.1 uncultured Saprospiraceae bacterium | reverse complement strand
ATGGCCATGGTCTCGAGGGCAACCTTGGACAGGCGGCTCTTCGTGATTTGCTTGAGGTACTGGCACGCGATGTGATGGTATGCGCCTTTGGTGACGAACTGGAAGCCGCCGGCGACCTCGACAATCTCCATGGCGTAGAGGTCGTCCCAGTAGCGCTCCTGGAGCCGGCTGAGGGCGTCGTCGACCTCCTCGGGCTCGATCCGGGCCTGCAGCGCGTTCTCCAGGTGATAGCGGATGTCCTCCCGCGTCACCGGCTGCTGGGCCACGAAAATCAGGCTCTCGATGTAGGCGTCGATCCGCTCCGTCATAAGGGGGGCAAAATTAGCCATTTCAGCGCATAAGCCAATAGGTGGCTGCGGCGACCACGGCAAACATGGCCAGGGCCAGGAGGACCAGCCAGACGGCCTGCCTGCGCCCGGCCTCCCGCCGGAGGCGGTTGCGCGGCGTATCCGTGACCGTGTCGACCGACAGGCCGTAAGAAAACCGGCCGTCCTTTTCCTCGACGCGGATGTCAATAAGCTCGTCATCGATGTAGAAGGAATACTGCTTGTCGGTTGTCACCGCGAAGTCAATGATGAGGACGCGATCCTCGCAATACACGAGCAGGTGGCGGTTGGTGTCGCCATGGAAAAGC
>CAYMLN010000702.1:0-494 GCA_964391045.1 uncultured Saprospiraceae bacterium | reverse complement strand
GCATCGTCGATATAAGTCCAGGTCATCTGGCTCATCGGTGGACCGTGCGGAGCACCTGCCCGCAAGGGAGAAAATAGGGGAAATCGCTCAGAGCGTGACCAGCGCCTGGGCCAGCCAGGCCAGGACGACGAGGATGAAGTGCACGGATTCGGAGATTGCCGGAAGCTTGACCTGGCGGAGCATGATGGCCAGGAAAAGGCTGAGGGGCAAGGCGAGGACCAGTGCAAATCCGATCGACAGGACCTGAAGGAAGAGGATCATCGGTGCGCAAAACAACATGAAGGTGTAGACCGTGTCCAGCTTTTTCTGGGCGTGGATGTTCTTGCGCGCCAGCAGCTGCGAATACCCCAGCAGGCTGAACAGCAGCAGGAGGCCGAAGAGGCCGAGCGGGATCAGGTCGGTGCGGATGTTGAGCGTAGCCAGCTCCGGCATGCCAAAGAAGGCGAAGAGCTCGGTGTCGTAGAAGACCAGCGATCCCGACTCGATCACCCGGA
>CAYMLN010000701.1:0-1511 GCA_964391045.1 uncultured Saprospiraceae bacterium | reverse complement strand
GTGTTGCGATCGTGCTCCACTGCGTTCCGCTCGATCATGCAAACCCCGGGGCGCCAGCCCGCGCTCCATATATTATGGATAGTGGATCTCAGTAACTTTTAGCTTTTCGTTTTTAGCTTTTCGTTTGACCCTGTCAGGGGGCTGTCACATTTCTCGCAGAGACGCGGAGTGCGGAACTTTCCCTTAGGATGCTTGCGGTTTTAGAAGCATCATCGCGTTAGTGATATGGGAGGAGATCGCAGACAGCTTTTAGCTTTTCGTTTTTCACTGTTCACTTTTCATTGTTCATTGTTCCCTGTTCGGCGTAGTTTTGCCCTCCCATGACAGACCTGGAGCGGCTGATCGACCTGTATGGTCAGGATGCCCGAGTGAAATCCCTGGCACAGGCCCTGTCGGCGGATCCGGCGCGCATCGAGGCGGCCGGGTTGGCCGGCAGCGGGAAATCCTTTGTCCTTACCGGACTGATGCTCCAAGGGACTGGCCCCTGGCTGGTGGTCGAGCCTGACAAGGAAGCCGCCGCCTACCTGCAGAATACGCTGTCGTCGATCTATCCGGACGCGGACGTGATGTTCATCCCGGACAGCTTCAAGCGCCCCGGGTTCCTCGAGGAGATCGTCAACAGCCAGGTGATGGAGCGCACCGAGGCGCTCAACCGGCTGCACCAAAACAGCCGCAACACGACCCGCAAGGCGGCCATCATCGCCATCACGTATCCTGAGGCGCTCATCGAGGCCGTCATCGACCCCGGCGCCATCGCCCGGCAGCAGATCCGGTTCAAGCGCACCGAGTCGATCCGGGTCGACGACCTCCTTGCCCTGTTGATCGACATCGGCTTCGAGCGCGTCGATTTCGTCTATGAACCGGGGCAGTTCTCGATCCGCGGCGGCATCATCGACATCTTCTCCTACGGCCATGAGTGGCCGTACCGCATCGAGCTCTTCGACGAGGAGGTCGAGAGCATCCGGCTCTTCGACCCGCTGACGCAGTTGTCGCAGCGCAACCTGGCCGAGGTGACGATCATCCCCAATGTCCAGACGCAGTTCGAGACACAGACCTATGTCTCCCTGTGGGACGCGCTGCCGGACGACGTCAAGGTGTGGGTCCACCAACCCGGCCTGATGGTCGACCGCTACCAGGAATTGTTCGAGAAGATGGCCGCAGTGAAGCCGGTCGATATCGATCCGGAACTGGTCGCGCTGCGCCGGTTCTTCCTGGAGAAGCATTACGTGCCGACCCGGTTGCTGTTCGACGGCCTGTCAGCCAGGCCTTATGTCACGGAAGGCGAGGCGTACGAGCTGCTCCCGGCGGACACGCGGATCGATTTCCGGATGCACGGGCAGCCGAGCTTCAACAAGCACTTCGATCTTCTGATCAAGGACCTGCAGGATCATCACCGCAACGGACGGGCCATCCATATCTTCTCGTCCAATCCGCGGCAGATCGAACGCTTCTACGCGATCTTCGAGGACCTCGGCGCCCGGGTGCCCTGGGTCGCTGTCCCGCAGGCGATC
>CAYMLN010000700.1:0-1524 GCA_964391045.1 uncultured Saprospiraceae bacterium | reverse complement strand
ACGGTGAATTCGCCCGCATCCGCACGGAGATCAGCCATCCGGAGGTCAACATGGAAGCGGTCAAGCTGGAAGTGCCCCCGAAGATCGCGGTCTATACGCCCGAGTTCAACGCCCAGGGCGAGCGCCTGCAGCCCTGGGATGATGCCGTGACGCTTGCGCTCACCTACGCCGAGATCCCCTACGACAAGGTGTACGACCGGGAAGTCCTGGAAGGCAAGCTGGCCCAATACGACTGGCTGCACCTGCACCACGAGGATTTCACGGGACAATACGGGAAGTTCTTCCGGTCGTTCGGCATGCAGCCCTGGTACCGGGAGAACCAGCGCCAGCAGGAAGAACTCGCACACAGCCTCGGCTTCCAAAAAGTGTCGCAGCTCAAGCTCGCGGTCGTCAAGGCCATCCGCGAATTTGTCGGCGGCGGCGGCTTCATGTTCGCCATGTGCAGCGCCACGGACTCGTACGACATCGCCCTTGCCGCGGAAGGCGTGGACATCTGCGCGGAGGTATTTGACGGCGACCCGCAGGATCCCGATGCCCAGTCGAAGCTCGACTACAGCCGGTGCTTTGCCTTCAAGGACTTTTCCCTGGTGACGAATCCAATGGAATACGAGTTCTCGAACATCGACCACCGGGACCGCAACGTACTTCCCGAGCGCGACTATTTCACGCTCTTCAATTTCTCGGCCAAGTGGGACCCGATCCCGACCATGCTGACGCAGAACCACACGACGACGGTGAAAGCCTTCATGGGACAGACCACCGCTTTTGACAAGAACTACCTGAAGTCCGACGTGCTGATCCTCGGCGAGAACAAGCCCGAGGGCGAGGTCCGCTACATCCACGGCACCTTCGGCTATGGCACCTGGACCTTCTTTGGCGGGCACGATCCGGAAGACTACCGCCACTACGTCACCGATCCCGACACGGACTTGAACCTGCATCCCAACAGTCCGGGATATCGCCTGATCCTGAACAACATCCTCTGTCCGGCTGCGGAAAAGAAGAAGCGGAAAACCTGATCCCACCACGTTGCCGGTTGTTTCCGGATGGCTTGGGGATGCTAGCCTGGCGCCTGACAGACGCACATCAAGGATGGGCAAATACCGCCGCACCGTCAACGCCTTCCTGCGCACCGGATGAGTAATAAGTTACAACCATCCATGTGATTGCGTCGTAACTTTAAGTTTCGATCAAGGCGGGGTTGGCCCGCTTTCCCGACAAAAAATCACGCCACCTCTTTTCTGCCCATCCGTGTGGTCGTTCGAAAAGTCATCGATTGACCCCGCAAATACAGGCAGTTTGATCATCACATTCAATGGTGTGTGGCCATGAAACAACCGCTCTCCTCCGCCCCTGACGTTCACGCGCCTGCCGACCCGGGGGGGTTTGCCTTCGACAGCCCTGAACTCGGCGACGAATTCCTCCCCCGTCACTACGCCAGCCAGTTCGGCTGCCATGGGGAGAACGCATCTCCCGCGCTGACCTGGCGGAACGCGCCGGATGACACCACGTCCTTTGCCATCA
>CAYMLN010000699.1:0-1528 GCA_964391045.1 uncultured Saprospiraceae bacterium | reverse complement strand
GAAGCCAGCCGTTGCGAGTGACCGCAGGAGTGCGGACACTCCCGTACCCGAACTAGCGGCCAGGAGCGGACGGTCGCTCGATTGGGTAGGCTTGGCTCGTGGCACGCATCAGCCACACGAAACGAGGCAAACCGCATGGCGTCGCCGCGCGCGGCCTACATGTTCATTTTGGCAGTCGCGGTCGGCACAGCGAGCGACGTTCGGGCCGACCCGCCGCTCAGAGACCCGTCCTTCAAACTGGTTGGGGAACTGCCGCCTGCGGACATTGTGGACGGTTGCGCCTGGAATGCTTCCGCAGATGGAAAGGCCATCTTTTCCGCCGAACTAGATCAATCTGCCGTTCGGATGCGGATCGGTGGAAAGACTGTCAATTTTCAGCCCGACGACTCAGTGGAAGCCGAGGGTTCGCTCGACGCCGTTGGTGATCAATGGCGCCAGGTGTTTCGGCAAGGAGACATGGAGGTCCACGCAGAGTTCACCGTTACGTGGGTGTGCCCACCAAATGACGAGAGCTGCGAAGTGACGTTTTACAACGTTCGCTTCACGGTTACAGATGGTTCTCGGACAGAGGTAATTGAAGCAACGGGCGATGTTGGCTGCTAATGAAGCTAGAGCCTCTTTAGCGGAAGGTCGGCTCCGGGTCGAGGCCGTGTGATAACTCGACCCCGCCGATCTGACGGCATGTAACAGCGGACGACAAGTCCGATGTTTTCAAGTGGCCCGGATCGCCGCGATCAGCGGTTGGACGCCGAGGATCTGGATCACGCGCTTCAGGTTGTATGCCAGGACCTGCAAGCTCATCTCCGTTCGTACTCTCGGGAACGTTCTCGTCAGGAAGTGGGTCGCCCCCATCCACGATTTGAGCGTGCCGAAGGTGTGCTCGACGGTCTGTCGGCGCAGTCGGCCTGCCTCCGGCATCCGATCGAGTCGCCGCTGCATCCGCTCGATGACGGCTTCGTGCTCCCAGCGCATGATCCGACGGTAATCACTCGTCGTGCAGGCGCTTCGCATCGGGCACCGGGGACACGCCGAAGACCAGTACTTGTGGATCGCCATGCCTTTCTCGACCGAGGTGAACCGCCAGATGGCGTGCTCACCGGCGGGACATCGGTAGCGATCACGCTTCGCGTCGTACTTGAAGTCGCGCTTGTCGAAGCGGCCACTGGTGGCGGAGTTGTTGGTGAGCGGCTTCGGTACGAGTGGTGTCATGCCGGCCTGTTCGCATTTCAGGATCTCCTCGCCGCTAAAGTAGCCGCGGTCGGCCAGCACCTTGAGGTCCTTCTTACCCAGCACTTCCCGTGTCTGCTCCGCTATTGCGGTCAATTGAGCGCGGTCATGGCCTTCGTTGGTGACTTCGTGCGCGACGATCAGGTGATGCTCGGTGTCGACCGAGGCCTGCACGTTGTACCCGACCATCCCCGTGCCGCGGCCGCTCGTCGCCATCGAGCGTGCATCAGGGTCCGTCAGCGACACCTGCTGATCGGGTGAGACCGCGAGCTGCCGGCCGATTGTTGATTTGCACCGAAAG
>CAYMLN010000698.1:0-1535 GCA_964391045.1 uncultured Saprospiraceae bacterium | reverse complement strand
CCCCGCCAGGACATGATGGTGGCATTCGGTGCGATACCGCCCTCCATGATCTCGTCCCAGCCGATGATCTGCCGCCCCTTCGCATTGAGGTATGCCTCGATGCGCCGGATGAAATAGCTCTGGAGTTCGTGCTCGTCGTGCAGGCCCTCCTGCTTCATCCGCGCCTGGCACTGCGGACAGGCCTTCCACCGCGTCTTCGGGCACTCGTCGCCGCCGATGTGGATATAGGTTGACGGGAACAAGCCCATCACTTCATCCAGCACGCCTTCCAGGAAATCGAAGGTCTCTTCCTTCGGGCAGAATACATCGTCAAACACACCCCAGGTCGTCGCTGCCGCATAGGGTCCGCCGGTACATCCCAGCTCCGGATAGGCGGACAACGCGGCGAGCGCATGACCGGGCATCTCGATTTCGGGGATGACGGTCACGGCACGATCCTTCGCATATGCAACGACCTCGCGGATCTCATCCTGCGTGTAGTAGCCGCCATAGCGCTTGCCGTCATAGATCACCGGATGGTCCGAGTAGTGCCCCACGCGCGTTTCTTTCCGGTAGGCAGCGATCTCCTGCAGTTTGGGGAAGCGTTTGATCTCGATGCGCCATCCCTGGTCATCCGTCAGGTGCCAGTGAAAGCGGTTCATCTTGTAATACGCGAGCTGGTCGATGTAGCGCTTGATGTACGCGACCGGCTTCATGTGCCGGGATACGTCGAGATGCAATCCGCGGTAGGCGAATACCGGCTCGTCCCGGATATCGGCCAACGGCACGGACCAGGACCGGCGCACGCCGTCCGCATCGGCCATGGCATCCATGCGCATGAGTTGGCGGAGGGTCTGCAGGGCGTAAAAGACGCCATTCGCCCCGGCGGCGTTGATGATGATCCCAAACGGCGTTACGCGCAACCGGTAGCCTTCCGGGTGATTCATGACCGGCGAGCGAAGGATGAGGATCAGGTGGTCCGTTTCCGCAATCGTCGTGCGGCTCGCAGCATCGGGCAGCGGATAACCACTCTTGCGGGCAAAGACCTCACGAAAGACCTTCAGCGGATCGAAGCCGGCGTCCGGAAACGAATCGGATTGGAACAGGACATGTTCGTCGATTATGAAATGCCCGGGCATGGTATCCATCACCGCGGGCAGCGGGGCGATGGCATAATTGCCCGGAACAGGGCCTTCATGCCTGGGCGCGCACGCGGCCATGAACGCGATCGCGATCACGGCCCATCTCCACCGGTCGTTCATATGCCTTGGATACGTTGAGGACGGAAAGTTCTCAAGAATTTGAACATCAGGCCCGATCCGTGCCCGATTGCACCGGATTATGCGATCGTCAGGCCGGTTCGGCCGGAGGCTGCTGCTCAGCCAGGAGGCGCCAGAGCTGATCCTTGAGGCGGTCGATCCCCATGCCGGAAACGGCAGAGATAAAAACACCGTCGATGTCGTCCGGAAGTGACGGCCGGATCAGTTCGATCATTTCATTATCGACCAGGTCGCACTTGGTGATGGCGAGCAGGCGCGGTTTGTCGAGAAGCTCTG
>CAYMLN010000697.1:0-1542 GCA_964391045.1 uncultured Saprospiraceae bacterium | reverse complement strand
GGTTCGGATTGAGCGTCCAACGGTCGGGGTTCAGGTTCGGGTCATTCGTCGAGGTGACATTGATCGTCACGAACACAGAAGCCGTGTCCGCGCCGCAGGCATTGTAGACGATGAGCGAGATCTCGTACGTGCCGTCGACCGGATAGGTCACGGTCGGATTGAGGCTGTTGTCCGCGCGGCCGTCGCCGAAGTCCCAGCGAAGGCTGTCGTAGTCCGTACCGGTATATTCCAGGCCAACTTCGTTGCCTTGTTGTATGTAGCTGAACGTGGCATCGGGCTGGCCGGCGACCTGGATGAGATCGTCCAGGACGAGCACATCCGTCCCTGAGGCATTGGTGGCACGCAGGGAAACGAAATAGCTGCCGGGTACCGCGTAGGTCACGAGGGGATTTTGTGCAGTGGACGTTGCAGGGTCACCGCCCGGGAAGGTCCACAACCACGAGGTCGGGGTGTTTTGGGACTGGTCGGTGAACTGTACCTGGAACGGTGCGCAGCCGGTGTGCGCGGAGTAGATGAACAATGCGTTAGGGATCGTTCCAAGTACGATCGTCACTTCTGTCGTGTCGGTACCACATGTATTGGTGGCGTACATGGAAATCGTGTAGCTGCCGAAGCCCGGATACATATGGACGGGGCTCTCTTCCGTTGAGGTACTTCCGTCGCCAAAGTCCCAGAAGTACGTGCTGCCCCCGACCGACTGGTTGGTAAACGTCACCGTGAGATCGCTGGTCGCGAGGAGGAAGCTCGCATCAGGCGCGCTGCCGACGTCGATCAGTTCGCTCCAGGTCAGGGTGTCGGATCCGGCCGGGGCATGGGCGATCAGTGTAACATCATAGAGGCCCGGCGTCGCATAGGTCACCGTCGGATTCATCGACGTGCTCGTCGACGGGCTTCCGCCCGGGAAGGACCATTCGACGGAGGTCGTGTTGGCGCTGCTGTTGCTGAAGAACTGTGCGGTCATCGGGACGCAGTCGCCGGAGAACTGCCACGAGAAGCCGGCCTGTGCCGGGGTGGAGATCGTGACCGTAGTGAAGCTCGTATCGGCGCCGCAGGTGCCGGTCGCAATCAGCATGACGGTGTATGTGCCGTCAGCGCCATAGAGATGCGTCGGATCCTGCGCCGTGCTCGTATTCCCGTCGCCGAAATCCCAGAACCAGCTGTCGGCGAATGCAGATTCGTCCGTGAAGGCTGCCGTCGCCCCGTCGACCACATGCGAGAAGGCACTGACTGTCGGCGCGGCAACGGTGATGTAATTGTTGAGGACGATCATGTCGTTGCCGACATTGTTGGTCACCGTGAGCCGGACATCGAAAGTCCCTGGCGTATTGTAGGTCACGATGGGATTGGCCTGGCTGCTCGTGCCCGGAGAGCCGCCCTCGAAGACCCAGGCATAACTCGTTGGGTTGCCGGTCGACGTACTCTGGAATTGCACGATAAGGGGCGGGCAGCCTGACTGTACATCGGATGCGAAACCCGCAACGGGCAGCCCCAGTACCGTCACACTCGACTGGACGCTGTTCGAGCCGCAATCATTCATGACCG
>CAYMLN010000696.1:0-1544 GCA_964391045.1 uncultured Saprospiraceae bacterium | reverse complement strand
CACAAAGGCGCATTGCAGGCGGATCATGTTGCTGCCGACCGACAGGAGCATGTCGCCCTGGCCGATGAGCTGCTCCGCGCCGCCCATGTCGAGGATCGTCCGGCTGTCGACCTTCGAGGCTACCTTGTACGCGAGGCGTGCCGGGAAGTTGGCCTTGATGATGCCGGTGATGATGTTGACCGAGGGCCGCTGCGTGGCGATGATCAGGTGGATGCCGACTGCGCGGGCGAGCTGCGCCAGGCGGGCGATGGGCATTTCCACCTCCTTGCCTGCGGTCATGATCAGGTCCGCGAATTCGTCGATGACCAGCACGATGAAGGGCATGAAGCGGTGGCCCTTCAGCGGGTTGAGCTGTCGGTTGACAAACTTCTCGTTGTATTCCTTCAGGTTGCGCGCATGAGCCCGCTTGAGCAGGTCGTAGCGGTCGTCCATCTCGATGCAGAGCGAGTTGAGCGTGTGGATGACCTTCTTGGTCTCCGTCACGATCGGCTCCTCCTGGCCAGGCAGGAAGGCGAGGAAGTGATTCTCGAGTTTCGAGTACGGGAAGAGCTCCACCTTCTTCGGGTCGATCAGGACCAGCTTGAGTTGCGACGGATGCTTGCGGTACAGCAGGGACATCAGCACCGTGTTGATCCCCACGGACTTGCCCTGGCCGGTCGCGCCGGCGATGAGCAGGTGCGGCATCTTGGCCAGGTCGGCGACGAAGACCTCGTTGGAGATCGTCTTGCCGAGGGCGATCGGCAGGTCCATCTTGCCCGTCGTGAATTTCTCGGACGACAGCACTTCCTTGATGGAGACGATCTGCTTCTTTTTATTCGGCACCTCGATCCCGATCGTCCCTTTGCCGGGGATCGGGGCGATGATGCGAATGCCGAGGGCCGACAGGCTCAACGCGATGTCGTCCTCAAGGCTCTTGATGCGGGAAATGCGGATGCCGGGCTTCGGGATGATCTCGTACAGCGTGACGGTCGGGCCGATGGTGGCGCGGATCTTGGTGATCTCGATCTTGTAATTCGACAGCGTCTCGATGATCTGGTCCTTGTTGGCCTCCACCTCCGCGCGGTCGATCTGGATCTTGTCTTCCGGGTAGTCGAGGAGCAGTTCGAGCACGGGCGGCTGGTAATGACTAAGGTCGAGCGTCGGATCGTAGGGTTCGCTGTGCTCGGCGCTTTCCTGGTTCATCAGGAACACCTTGTTGTCCACGCCGCTGATCGTTCCCGGGATGTGCGATTCGGCAAACGCCTCGGCATGATCGACGGCCGGATGCTCGATTTCGAGCTCGGGTCCGCTTCCGGATGCGGCGGTCGGCGCTTTCGGGGCATGGCTCACGTCAAAGTCCAGGCTGTCGTCTTCGGCTTCTTCCTCGTCTGTCTCGCCGGCTTCTTCCTCCTCGTATTCTTCCTCCTCTTCCTCGTATTCTTCTTCTGTCTCTTCGCCCGGATCTTCCTCCAGGTATTCCTCCAGGTCCTCCAGTTCAGTCTCGAGGTCGATGTCCTCATCGGCGAGTTCATCCACATCCCCTTCGGCCACGGTACCTTCAGTTG
>CAYMLN010000695.1:0-1561 GCA_964391045.1 uncultured Saprospiraceae bacterium | reverse complement strand
CCGGAGATCCCCGTGGATATCTGGGAGCTCGGGCTGATCTACGACCTCGCGCTCGATGACACGGGCAAGGTCCACGTCACGATGACCCTGACGTCTCCGGCATGCCCGGTGGCCGGCAGCCTGCCCCTCGAGGTGCAAGAGAAACTCATGGGGCTGCCGTTTGTCACCGATGTCGAATTATCCCTGGTCTGGGAGCCGGCCTGGTCGAAGGAGCGAATGAGCGACGAGGCCCGGCTCGCCCTCGATATGTTCTAACCCGAACCACACGACCCATGAAGATCTCCGCCCAGGACGAATATGGATTGCGGATCCTGATCCGAATCGCCAAGGCCCCGGCCGAAGAAGGCCTCAGCCTGTCCCAGATCAGCGACCTGGAGCGGATCTCCCAGCCCTACGCGGCCAAGATCACACGATCGCTCAGGATCGGCGGCTTCATCCAGGGAATCCGCGGCCACAAGGGCGGATATGTGCTGGCATTGCCGCCGGACGAGATCCGCGTCGGCCAGGTTCTCCGGGTCATGGGCGGCGCCATGTACGATGAAAAATTCTGCGGGCAGCACACGGGCTTGAACGGGCTGTGCACCAACTCCATGGATTGTTCGCTCCGCTCCCTCTGGAGCATTCTCCAATCCAACATCGACCGCATCCTCGACCAGGTCAGCATCGGCGACCTCATGGACAAGGAAGCCCGCGTCAATGCCAACTTGCAGCGCGTGGCCGAAAGCCTGGCGGAATCCGAATAGGCAACCGTTCTTTTCTCCAGGTCGAGGCAAAAAAAAGACGCATCCGGTGGGGATGCGTCGCCAATTTCCTTTGAACAACCTCCGGCGTCAGTATTCCACGTTGTTCGTGCCTACGAGTTGCAGTTGACTGCCGGTGTAATTCCGGATCACGTACCTCCCCGAAGGCAGGCCGGCATTCCGGAAAATATTCATGTTCTCGAGTTTGAGCATCCCGTAATTCTGGAAGGCCGCCCCTTGGTTGTTCGCATCGCTGATCCCGCTGTTGACATTCAAGTACTTGAAATGAACCGTCTTGCCGGCTCCGATCTCGAAGACATACTGTTGCGCAGTGCCTATGCTGACCCTTGAGCTATTGTTGTTGTGGATGTTCAGGGTCTTGTTGATGACGATCTTGCCCGAGGTCAGGTTGATCGTCTGCCCGGCCACGGAGCTCGCGAAGATGATGGTGCTCCCAGCCGGTGCGCAACCGATGACATCGCGGAGGGATCCGGCGCCGTTGTCCGCGGTATTGTTCACGGTGAGCTCGCAGCCCCCACCGCAGGTAATGTCAATGCAATGCTGTTGGACGGGCGCCCCATACGGCGGCGTGCCATTCCCGGTGTATGCCCAGTTGAATTGATTGCAGTTTTCCGTGCTGGGGCCCGTATTTCCACCCGACGTATAGACCGTGATCACGACGCCGTCATTGAAATACCCGCCATTGGCCGGATTCTGCTCGAGGTCCCAGACCAGCGGCGCGCAGAAATTCGCGTTGCTGGGAAAGCCGGCATCGACCGTAAAGCGAACCGAGTAGAGCCTGGTCCAACCGGACGTCGAGA
>CAYMLN010000694.1:0-1571 GCA_964391045.1 uncultured Saprospiraceae bacterium | reverse complement strand
GACGCGCCCTTCCCCACCCCGGCCATGATGGCCGTCGGCGTGGCCAATCCGAGGGCGCACGGGCAGGCGATAACCAGCACCGTGACGAAGGCCATCAGGCCCTGGATGAATCCTTGCTCGCCGCCGAAGAACCACCATACCCCAAAGGCCAGGATGGCGATCCCGATGACCACGGGCACGAAGACGGCCGCAATACGGTCAACGAGCTTTTGCACGGGCGCCTTGCTGCCCTGGGCTTCCTGCACCATGCGGATGATCCGCGCCAGCATGGTATCGGCGCCGACCTGCCGGGCGACAAACCTGAAACTGCCCTGCTGGTTGATTGTACCCGCATACACCTTGCTGCCTACCAATTTTTCCACGGCAATCGGCTCGCCGCTCAGCATGCTCTCGTCGACGTAGGACGACCCGCCGGTCACCTCGCCATCGACCGCGATGCGCTCGCCCGGCCGCACCTGGACGAGCTGCCCCACCTGCAATTGGTCGATCGGGATGTCCCTCACCTCACCATTCCCGTCGACGACGGCCACGGTGGCGGGTTGAAGCCCCATCAGTTTCTTCAATGCCGTAGAGGTGGCGCCCTTGGCCCGCTCTTCGAGCAACTTACCCAGCAGGATGAACGTGATCACCACGGCCGCGGCTTCGAAATACACGTGAGCATGCATGCCCCGCGCGTGCCAGAAATCGGGATTGAGCGTATTGAACACGCTGAAGAGATACGCGGTGCCTGTACTCAGCGCGACGAGCGTATCCATGTTGGCCGACCGGTGCCGGGCCTGTTTCCAGGCATTGACGAAGAAATCCTTGCCGAACCAGAGGACGACCGGCGTGGACAACAGCCACATGATCGTATTCGCATACGGCAGGTTCATCCAGAACATGCCGATCGCGACGACCGGGGCCGTAAAGACCAGCGACCAGATCGTCCGGCGAAGGAGCGCCTGGTAGCTTTTCCGGTGGATCTCGTCCAGCGTGTCCGGCTTGTCGCCGCCTTCGTCGATGACGAGATCGTAACTGATCGACTGGACGGCCTGGCGCATCTCGCGCTCGCGCCCCGGACCGGGGATATACTCGACCAGGACGGTCGACGCGGCGAAATTGACCGACGCCGAGACCACGAACGGCAGCGTCCGGATCATGCTCTCGACACTTGCCGCGCAGGACGCGCATGTCATCTTGAGCACGGGGAATGTCCGCTTAACCGTGGTCACGTTGTAGCCCAGGTCGCGAACTTTCCCAACCGCCTCGGTCAGGCTGAAGGTATGGTCCTTCGGCTCGACAAGCGCGCGCCGGTTGTTGAGTTCGACCTTGTGCGCGGCGATACCCTTGACCTCCCGCAGGCCTTTGTCAATGATGAGTGCGCAATGTTCGCTGTCCATGCCCTCGAGGGGCAGTTCGACAGTCGGGGAAATTTGAGTTGGCATGACAAATGGTGTTTGTTATGGCAAAGGTCAGCCGGCCGGATGGGCTGGCCGTTACACCATTATCGGAACGATTTACAACATTCAGACCTCGTCGAGCGGGATCCGCCGGCGGTGGCCGATCTGCTTGAAGAAGGTTGGTGTCAGGCC
>CAYMLN010000693.1:0-1572 GCA_964391045.1 uncultured Saprospiraceae bacterium | reverse complement strand
CAGCATCTCCATGGTCTCGCGAGGCCGGTAGGTATCGCGCTTCCACCACCGCTGGGCATGCCGGCTTTGCAGGCATTCATCGTAGAGGTCAAGGAGTGCGGCAGGATCCGGTGTACGCCAATGCTGGTGGAAATGGGCCACCAGGGCATGGGGATAGACCCAGCCGTCGCCCCCGGCGTCCCGGGCCAGGAATTCGTCAATACCCTTCTCAAGTAAATGCAACTTCACGGCAACCGCGTTTGCGGCACAAAGTAGCATCCCGGGGCGATTATCTTTAGCGCGATGGAACGCTTCTTCGACCGGGACATCAGCTGGCTGGCCTTCAACGCCCGCGTCCTCCAGGAAGCGGCGGATCCGGAAGTGCCGCTGTTCGAGCGCATCCGGTTCATGGCGATCTGGAGCAACAACCTCGACGAGTTCTATCGCGTGCGCGTCGCCACCCTGCGCGGCATCAAGCACCTCGGGCCGGACATCCGCAAGATGGCGGAACAACCCAAGCATATCCTCCGTCGCATCCGGGCGATCGTGCAGGAGCAACAAGCGCAATTCGGGCGTCTTTACCGCGAGGACATCCTCCCCGCACTCCGCAAGGCCGGCATCGTGTTTCCGGATATCGGCGAACTCACGGCAGATGAGATTGACCAAATCAGGACCATTTGGCGCCGGGACATCAAGCCGAATATCCGGATAACCACCCTGGACGCGGCCCCACCTTCGCCCTTCCTGGAAAACCGGCAGTTGTATTTCCTGGTGACGGACGAATCGGGGGAAGACCTCCGCATTGTCCAGATCGTCACGGGGCCGTCCGGCAGGTTCATCACGCTGGACGTTGCGCACGATGAGATGCGCGTCCTTTTTTTCGACGATGTCATTCGTCGCTTCATCAGGGAGGTCTGGGCCGGAGCCCGGGATTGCTTCGCGATCAAAATGTCGCGCGACGCGGACCTGCGCATCGATGACGAGTATGAAGGCGAGTTGATTGACAAGATCAGGGCCGCCCTCGAGTTGCGGCCGCTCGGTCCGCCGGTGCGCCTGCTCTACGATTCGTCCATGCCGGCCAGAATACGCCGTCATCTGCGTGCACGACTCGACCTGCGCCGGTCGGAAATGATGCCCGGCGGCCGGTATCACAATTTCTCCGACTTCTTCACCTTTCCGTTTCCGACGACCAAGCCGGAACTTGTGTTTCCGCCCCAACCGCCCGTGCGCCATCCGGATGTCGATGACCTGCTTGGCGCGGTGCAACGGGAAGACCTTTGCCTGCATTTTCCCTACCAGGCGTTCGACCATGTACCGCAGCTCATCCGTCAGGCCATGACGACCGGTGACCTGGAGGAAATCGGCATCACCATTTATCGCACATCAACCGGTTCTCCCCTGATGGACCTGCTCGCGGAAGCAGCCTTACGCGGGGTGATGGTCACGGTATTCATCGAGGCCAAGGCCCGGTTTGACGAGGCCAACAACCTGGCCTGGGGCAAGCGCATGGAGGCCGCGGGAGCACAAGTGATCTACAGCTTCCCGGGAATAAAGGTGCATGCGAAACTCATCAGGTTGTCCTTTCTCCCAGGG
>CAYMLN010000692.1:0-1572 GCA_964391045.1 uncultured Saprospiraceae bacterium | reverse complement strand
CCCGTTGAGCCCCGTGACGAGGTTGAACTTATCCCCGAAGGAGAACGACGCGTCGGCGTAATTCCTGAAGTTGATCAGTCGGGCGCTGCGGAGGACCAGGGACTTCATCCGGGGAAATGGCGGAACGCTTATCTTTGCCGCCCGGCTAAAATAGTCAGATATGCCTCAGGTCAAGGATAAAAAGGCCGCCGCCAATACCGGCGCCAACGGTTTCGATGCAGGGACCTTCCGCATGTGGTACGAGACGATGGTGCGCATCCGTCGTTTCGAGGAGCGTGCCCTCAAGATGTATTCGGTCAACAAGATCAGGGGTTTCCTGCATGTCTATATCGGGCAGGAGGCCATCGCCGCAGCCATCAAGTCCGCCATCCGGCCTGAGGACCCGATCGTCACCGGATACCGCCAGCACGGGATCGCGCTCATGCGGGGCCTGACCAGCGCGGCCTGCATGGCCGAGTTGTTCGGCAAGGCCACCGGGGCCAACAAGGGCAAGGGCGGCTCCATGCACTTCTTCTCGAAGGCGCACCACTACTTTGGCGGTAACGGCATCGTCGGCGCCCAGATCCCCATCGGGACGGGCATCGCCCTGGCCGAGCAATACCGGGGCACGGACAACCTCTGCCTGACCATGTTTGGCGACGGGGCCGCCCGCCAGGGCGCCCTCTACGAAAGCTTCAACATGGCGATGACCTGGAAGCTGCCTGTCCTGTACATCTGCGAGAACAACCAATACGCCATGGGCACATCGGTCAACCGGACGAGCAACGTCACGGACCTCTATAAGCTCGGGGCGTCGTTTGACATGCCCAGCAGCTGGGTCGACGGCATGGACGTGATGAAGACTCACCATGCCCTGGCAGAAGCTGCGGCACATATCCGTGCGGGCAATGGCCCGTACCTGCTGGAGATCAAGACGTACCGCTACCGGGGCCATTCCGTCTCGGACCCCGCCAAATACCGGACGAAGGAAGAGCTCGAGCGCTACCAGGAACAGGACCCGATCGAGACGCTCAAGGCGTATGTGCTAAAGAATAATATCCTGTCAGCCAGCGAGTTGGAGGCGATCGATAAAGCGATCATGCAAGAGATCGACGAGGCCGAAGCCTTCGCGGATGCCTCCCCGTACCCGGATCCGTCTGAATTGTACACGGACAACTACGTCCAGGAAGACTATCCCTACATCCGGGATTGAGCGTGAACCGGGCGAATGAAATGTGGGAGAAATTCGTAATATGATCCATTCCGATGGATTGATTACTTTTGCACCGCTTTTTAAATCACTTCCTTACATGGCGATCAAACGCACCCAGCAGAAGAAAGAACAGGATACCCTGCTCGACCTGACCCAGGCCAAACAACAGGCCACGAATTTCTTCGAAGCCAACCAGACGAAGATCATCGGCGTCGTCGCCGGCGTCGTGCTCGTCATTGGGGGCTGGCTGGCGTACACCAACTTTATCGTCGGGCCCCGCCAGGCCAAGGCCGCAGATGCGCTCTGGAAGGCGCAGGAAAAATTCGAGCAGGATTCCTTCCAGGTCGCCCTGGAGAATCCGGGCGGCGGATACATGGGCT
>CAYMLN010000691.1:0-1572 GCA_964391045.1 uncultured Saprospiraceae bacterium | reverse complement strand
CACGCAAGACATCCACCTCCTGATCACCGGCCACGACGTGACGGGGATCAACGCGTTTTCTTAATGAAAACCTAACCGGGGGCGGAATCGGTAGATGAATATGCCGGAATGGTCGATTCCTGCGTTATCCTGCGGGCATTCGGGAACAAAACCGCGTAATTTTCGTATTCATCTGCACAACCGCCTGCCCGGCACACCATGCGTATGAAAGGTAAGTCGCTCCTGCTTACGACCTTCTTTGCTGCTCTTGGCCTCTCCCTCGCGGCCCAGGAGGTGGTCACCCTGTTCAATCCGTCGTTCGAGGACGTGCCCCGCAAAGGCGCCACGGGTTCGGCGCCGATCCGGGGATGGCACGACTGCGGCCAGACGAAATTCCCCGGGGAGAGCCCGCCGGACATCCATCCGGTGCCCGACCATGCCTGGGATGTCGAGGTGGAGCCGATCGACGGAAATACATACCTCGGCATGGTGACACGAGCCGACGACACGTGGGAGTCGCTGTCCCAGGCCGTTTCCGGCCCGATCGAAGCCGGGACGTGCTACAAATTTTCCTGCTACCTCGTCCAGTCGCCGGAATACCGCAGCGCGACCGCCAAGACAATGAAGATGGGCACCAACGAGCTGGAGAATTTCGTGCGGCCCGCGGTCCTCAAGATCTGGGGCGGCAACTCTCTCTGCGAAAAAGCAGAGCTCCTGGGTGAATCCCCGGCCGTCATGAACGCGACGTGGAAGCTCTACACCTTTACCTTCCAGCCGAAGAAGACGCACCGGTTCATCACGATCGAAGCGTTTTACAAGACCCCGATCCTCGAGGCGTACAACGGGCATATCCTGCTCGATGCGATGTCGGATATCGAGCCTGTCGATTGTCCGATCTATCCGAAAGACGTGATCGCCGAAGTATCCGATCCGCCGGCCAAGGTCATCATCGGCTCGAACGCCGAATCCCGGGGTGGGTCCGTCACGAAGAAAAGCACCGGCGGCAATGCAGGCACCATCAAGCAGGGTACCGTCTCCTCGGGCCCGAAGACCTTCAAGCCCGTCTTGCTGACCGAGCTTGTCCCCGAGAAACTCTATGTCGGCCAGAAGATCCGGCTCAATCACCTGTACTTCAAGTCCGATTCCGTCAACCTCGAGCCGGACTCATACAAGGTCCTCAACGAACTGGCCGATTATCTCATGGTCTACCCGAAGACCGTCATCGAGATCGGCGGGCATACCAATACAGTCCCGCCGGAGAATTACTGCAACGAGCTGTCGACGGCGCGGGCGCGGTCCGTCCAACAATACCTGATCAGCCGCGGTGTCCCCGAATCACGATTGCAGTACAAAGGGTACGGGAAGAGCAACCCGATCATCGCGTACGACCGGTACAACAAGGAGGCGCGGTTGAAGAACCAGCGGGTGGAGATCAAGATCCTCTCGCTCTCCTGATCCTGTTCGCCCTTCGGATCTGCGGGGTGTTGTCGCGTACGCACTGATCGCAGGCACAGACTTACCTTCGGCTCATGTTCCGTGCGAACAGCCAACATTGCGTTTTCCTGATCCCTTGCATGATCGTCCTCTTGCTAC
>CAYMLN010000690.1:0-1575 GCA_964391045.1 uncultured Saprospiraceae bacterium | reverse complement strand
GCCGAGGCGGAATCCTATGCACGACACGCGGCCGTCCATGCCGACATCGCCGGGCTGCCCGAAGGCTTCGATACGCGGATCGGGGAACGCGGCATTACGCTTTCCGGTGGCCAGAAGCAGCGCATCTCGATCGCACGCGCCCTCATCAAGCGCCCCGAGCTCGTCATCCTCGACGATTGCCTGTCGGCTGTCGACACGCATACCGAGCACGTCATCATCGATGTCCTCAATCGCGAGCTGGCCGGCAAGACGGCGCTGATCATCACCCACCGGATCCTGGGGATGCTCGACTACGACCGCATCCTCGTCCTCGACAAGGGTCGCCTGGTCGAGGAAGGTACCCATGACCAGCTCCTCGCCGTCAAGGGGCACTATTTTGACCTCTGGCAACAACAGCAACGCGTCGCCGTCGAGGATGGCGATGCCGACCTCCTGTGACCGCCGGGCCCGGGTATAGGATATTCCGATTATCGGTTTAGCTTTGTAATAGTTAAAATCCTGCCTTATGTCGTACGGGAACAATGATTCGCGGTTCGAGAACGTATATTCCAAGAAGGTCAAGGCCGGCAGCCGCCGTACCTACTTCTTCGACGTTCGAAAGACAAAAGGGGAGGATTTCTACATTACCCTGACGGAGAGCACCAAGAAGCCCAACTCCGACCACTACGAGCGTCACAAGATCTTTCTCTACAAGGAGGATTTCAACCGCTTCCTTCATTCGTTGGAAGAAGTTGTCGCGCACGTCAAGGAGAATCTCATGCCGGATTACGATTACGAGGAATTCGATCGCAAGCAGGCGGAATGGGAAGCCAACCATCCGGATAACGGCGATCACCGCGATTCCGAGGATATGGCCTGGTGACCTTCCGGCCACCGGTTACACAGCCATTCCCGGTTAGTCTTTTACCATTTCTGTACGAGCGACTGCATCGCCCCGCCCGGCCATTGCAGATGCAGGAGATATTGTCCCTGCGGGACATCCGGAACGGCGAGACGGGTCCTGGCTGATGGTGATTCGACGCGGTTCGTGAGCAATACTTTTCCCGAAATGTCGTACCAGGTGACCTCGATCGATGCCAGCGGCGCCATGATGTTCAAGGCCAGTTGGTCCCGGACCGGATTCATGACCTCTACGGTCGATTCGCCGGGTGCGGTGGTGACGGACCGCAAGGGGGACGATATGCGTGTACCGGTATACTCCACGAAGTCGATGCGGTAGATATACTGGCTGTAAGGGCTGACCCAGGTGTCATTAAACGTGTAGTCACTTCGGCCTGTCTCCAGGGATGTCCTGGCAATAGTGGAAAATGTCAACCCGCCATCCGTGGACCGCATGATCTCGAACGTGTTGCCGCCTTCCGCGTTGTCAATGGACCAGGCGAGATCGACGTGGCCCGCTTCCCGCCGCGCGCGGAACGAAATGAAGTCGATCGGAAGGGGCAGTGTGATGATCTCCATCACGTGCAACCCGTAGGTCATGTCGCTCGCGATGATATGTCCCGACGGCAGGTAGGGATATACGCCCCAGCAGCCGAAGAAGTCGTCGTAGTCGGTATTGTCCGGATACGTGTCGTA
>CAYMLN010000689.1:0-1576 GCA_964391045.1 uncultured Saprospiraceae bacterium | reverse complement strand
TGCCGGCAAGCAGTACAAGCTCCCGGTCATGATCTACACCTACAACGGCCAGAGCATCCGGAGCACCCTCGGGATCGACGACATGGAGCGGGCCCTTCGCATCGCCGACTACAACGAAATGCTGGTCACGCGCGGCCTCCGGCAAAGCGACTACAAATCGAGCGGCATCCTCTGGGTGCCCTTTCATGAATTGAACTGCGGCGAGACGCCCGCCACGGCAAGCGCCAAATCAACACCGGACGTTTCCTCCCCGGAGATCGTCAACGTGTCGGCCGCGTCCGCGTCCACGGAAATGGTTTCCATCTTCGGCAACGGGTATGATAAGATCACACGCCGGAGCAATAAGCTGAAAGGCAAGGTGTATTACATCTCGTCCGGCCACGGCGGCCCCGATCCGGGCGCGATGGCCCGCATGGGCAACCACAGCATCTGCGAGGACGAGTACGCCTACGATGTCGGCCTCCGCCTCGCGCGCAACCTGATGGAAAACGGCGCCACCGTGCATATCGTGGTCCAGGACGGGAACGACGGCATCCGCAACGATGAGATCCTCACGTGCGACAACGACGAGAAGACCATGGGCACGCACGCCATGCCCATCAACCAGCTGGCGCGACTCAAGCAGCGCACCGATGCCATCAACGCACTTTATGCGAAGCATGCCCGTGCAGGCGCCAAGGAGCAGTATCTGGTCTGTCTCCATGTCGATTCGCGCGCCGCGCACGACCGGCAGGACGTGTTCTTCTATCACTTCGAGCATTCGAAAGCAGGGAAGCGGCTGGCGTACCGGATGCAGGATGTCTTCGCCGACAAGTATGCCCGCTACCGGGCCGACGGCAGCTATGAAGGCACCGTATCCACGCGCAATCTCTACATGCTCCGCATGCCCTACCCGACCACCCTGTACGTGGAACTCGCCAACATCAAGAATGCGTTGGACCGCAAGCGCATCCTCCCGGCCGCCAACCGCCAGGCGCTGGCCAACTGGCTCTACGAAGGGCTGGTAGGCAACTGACGCGGCAACATCAACCGGTATACATCAGGTTGCACCCGCGAAGCTCGGCGGCATCCAGCCGCCCGGTCACCTCGAAGGAGCCATCTGCATGCACGAGCCCCGCGTCCTCCGTCGCGATGAAGGCACACGTGTCCAGGTTGCCGAGATCGATCACATTGAGCGCACCGCGGTCGCCCGGAGGAAGCACCTGCAGCGGGTCGCTGATGTCGCGCGCCACGACGCGCAGGGTCGGTCCCGGCACAAACCGATCACCGGACAGGTAGGCCTGCGAGAACAGCTCGGTCATCCCGTATTCGGCCGACAGCCGAAGACCCGGCGCACGGCTCCGCAGCCGCGCATGTAACTCCGCCCGGGTAATCTCCCGGCCACGCCCCTTCATGCCGCCCGTCTCGATGACGGTTTCCTGCACTGGCGCCTCGATGACCTCCGGCTGGTAGACATCGGCCGCATAACCCGACGTGCCCGTCAGCAGGACGGCAACCACGCCACTCAAAACTTTCCTCATGGCCTGGCTCCAATAGGCTTTGCTTGGGATGGCCGGCGCGCCGGATTCCAAGTCCC
>CAYMLN010000688.1:0-1577 GCA_964391045.1 uncultured Saprospiraceae bacterium | reverse complement strand
GGAGCTGACGCGCAACATCGCCATGCGGTTCAACCAGGTGGTCGGTAAAGAATATTTCAGGCTCCCCGAGCCGCTCTTCTCGGAAACGCCGAAGATCATGTCCACGGCGGATCCGTTGCGAAAGATGAGCGCGTCAGCCGGACCGAAGCACCACATCAACCTGCTGGACCCGGTAGAGACGATCCGCAAGCAGATCCGGAGCGCCGTCACGGATTCCGGCGATACGCCCGCCGGGCAGCTCAGCCCCGGCGTGGAAAACTTGTTTACCATCCTCAAGGCCTCCGGCGGACAAGCCGCGGCAGACGAAATGCTTCCCGACGCAAAAGCCGGCCTGCTGCAATATGGACGACTGAAAGAGGTCGTGGCCGACCATCTCATCGCCCTCACGGACCCGATCCGGGCCCGACGGGCAGAGATTGCTGCCGACAAGAAACAGTACAAGGAACGCATCATCGCCGCCTCCGAAATCATCCGCGAACGCGCCCGGCAGACGCTCCGCGAGGTCAAGGACCTCGTCGGACTGCAGCACATGCGCGGCGCATAACCGTACCGCATTCCAATCCGAGCTCCCATGAAGATCATTTGCGTTGGCCGGAATTACGTGGCGCACGCCGCCGAGTTGGGCAATGACGTCCCGGATGCCCCGATGCTGTTCATGAAGCCCGCTACGGCGCTGCTTATCGACAACCGGCCGCTGTTCTATCCCGATTTTACCCGCGACCTTCATTACGAGGGCGAACTCGTCTTGCGGATCGCGAAAAACGGACGTTCCGTGCAACCTGAATTCGCGGACTCCTACTTCGACGCCGTCGGGTTCGGGATCGACTTCACGGCCCGCGACCTCCAGGAGCAATGCAAGAAGAAGGGCCATCCGTGGGAGATCGCCAAGGCCTGGGACCATAGCGCGGCGATCGGCCCGACGTGGATCCCGAAGGAAGAATTGCCCGACCCGGCATCCATTAAATTCGAGATGCGGCTCAACGGCGATACGGTCCAGCGTGGGGATTCGGCGCTGATGATCTTTTCCTTCCGGGACATCATCGCGTATGCGTCGCGGTTCTTCAAGCTCCAGACCGGCGACCTCATCTACACGGGCACGCCCGCGGGCGTCGGCCCGGTGACCCCCGGCGATGTCCTCACCGGCTTCATCGAGGGCCGGCCCATGATCGAGTGCGCGATCAAGTGATCCCCTGGCCCGGGGCCACACCTCCTTTTCCCGAGATCACCTCAGCCCGCCCGGGACCGGCATTCCCGCGTGTCGGGCCGATGCCCTTACCCATGGCATAAATTCATATTTTTGCGGCGCGTTAGCACTTTTCGAACCAACCTAAACCGTAGCGTACATGCCGTATTTGTTCACCTCCGAATCCGTTTCGGAAGGCCATCCCGACAAGATCGCGGACCAGATCTCCGACGCCATCCTCGACCACTTCCTCGCCTTTGACCCCAACTCGAAAGTCGCCTGTGAAACGCTCGTGACGACCGGCCAGGTGGTGCTCGCCGGCGAAGTCAAGTCCCAGACCTACCTCGACCTCCACGACATCGTACGCGGCGTGATCAGCGAGATCGGCTATACG
>CAYMLN010000687.1:0-1597 GCA_964391045.1 uncultured Saprospiraceae bacterium | reverse complement strand
GCAACCAGTTGCGCGCTACCGGCTGGAAACCGCACTCCATCAAGATCGGGGACGCCTATATGTCCTATCTCGAGACCCCGCTGGCGATCCCCCTGGCGATCGTGGGCAACTACATCGACGGCATCCGGTACAACGGCTTGGAGCAAAAGGGCGCCGGCGAACGGCTGGCAAAGGCGGTTGGAAGTGTCCCGGAAACCATCGTCAGCATGTCATTCCTTCGCGGAATGGCCGATTTGATGGATACGGTGCGTGGACGCCGCGGTTGGGGCAATTTTGCGGGGAATGTGGTCTCTGGCGCAACCGTGCCGAACCTTGTCCGGCAGTTGGACCGGGCATTTGACCCGACGCTCTACGACGCCACCGGCGGGCTGGGCCTCGTGGCCGGCAACATCCCGGGCGTGCGGCAGACCTTCCCCGAAAAGCTGACCGTGACGGGTCAAACGGTTGAAGTGCCGCCCATGCAACGCTTTGGCCGCATGGCGACGGGCGACGAGCTTTGGGAAGTCATCGCGCAAAAACAGGCGTGGATCCCCGAGGCGAGCGAGGAAAACAAGATCGGCAACCGCAGGATGACCGACGGGGAATACCGCCGTTTTGTCCGCATCAGCGGTGAGGCGATCGAGCGCCGGCTGCGCGCCGCCCTCCCTGCCCTGCGCAGCATGACCAATGAGCACGCGCATGACCTGGTGAAAAAGATCACCCGCGAGGAACGGTCGCGAGCCAAGGCCAGGGCGCGGATTACGAACCCCTTCGACGAGCCGTAGGCCGCGCCGATGACAACCCTTTGAGAGGATGGGCCTCGGCCGGTCGGTTGCGCGCCGAAGCCCATGCCGCGCATCTCCAATCTCGTCTTTTCGCAGGCTCAAGAGCAGGAAACTGTTGATTACTGCCTGCAGCGCGTGCGCGAACTGCGCGGGGACAATAGTGACCGCATCACGGCCGACCGGGCATCGTGGAAAGCCTACGAGAACGACGCCAAGCACCGATCGAGCAACACGGATACCATTTTCTCGCTCAAGAACCTGCATTTGCCCCTGACCGCCCTGGTGGTCGAGCACTTCATGGCCCGGGCGGACGAGGAAATTGCCGGCGAGCGACCCTATTTCCACTTCGAGCCGATCGGGAAGAACGACGACGAGACGGCCCGGGAGTTCAACGGCTATTTCAATTGGAAGTTGGACGACAAGGGCGGTGTGCATCGCGTGATCAAGGATGCGATGCTGCCCATCTTCATCCAGCGGGCGCACATCCTAAAATCCACCTTTGTCGAGGAAGTGGAGGATTGGGTTGATCGGGACAGGCGAATTCTCGTCGATCTGGCGACCCAGCGCCCGGTAAACATCCCCGGCCGCGGACCCATCATTGAAGGCGAAGACGAGTTTATCGACCAGCCGGATCCCGCCGCCGTGCCGTCGGCTGATGCCCAGGCAGCCGGATGGCAGCCACCGACCCGGAAGCATCTGAAAGCCGATCCGTCTTTCATCCTCGACGAAAAGCAGCATACCTGGGTCAAGCCGTCCGGTCTCAAGCGCAGCGAAGTGCTTTACCGCGGGGCCAAGAGCGTGCCGGTCGATTACGACGCCTTTCTCTGCCCCTC
>CAYMLN010000686.1:0-1606 GCA_964391045.1 uncultured Saprospiraceae bacterium | reverse complement strand
GCGACGGGCAGTGTGAGCTTCGTGTCCGAGGCGCCCCTGGAGTTGATCAAGGCATCCTCCAAGGCGTTGCGCGGGGCATTGAAAGCCAGCACGAGATCGTTTGCGTTTACCCTTCCGGTCTCCTCATTCGAAGGGTTTAACGGCGACATCCAGCGGACGCACTTCCTCGAGAATTACATGGAGCAGAAGAAATTTCCGCAGGCCACGTTCTCCGGCAAGTTCATCGAGGAGATTCCTTTTGACGTTCCCGGAACCTACCCGGTGCGGGCTAAGGGGGACCTGGCCATCCACGGCGTGACGCTGGAGCGGATCATTCGCGGAACGCTCAAGGTCACCGAGCGGGAGGTGATCATCCATGCGGAGTTCATGGTCCCGGTGGCCGACCACGACATCACGATCCCCAAGATCGTCAGCCAGAAGATCGCCGAGGAGATCGCCGTGAAGGTCGATATCCGGTTTCCGAAATCGGGGGGTCAATGATCCGGCGGATAATCCTTATCCTTTGTTGGGGTGTCGCCTGTTCGGTGTCCGGGCAGGTGCCGTACTTCCGGGATCACGCACTCGGCGATGCCGCGTCCGGGATGACCATTCATGACATGGTCCAGGATCGCCAGGGCATGGTGTGGCTGGCCACGTCACGGGGCGTGATGGCGTATGACGGGCTTCGCGTGCAGCCGGTGGTCGTCGACAGCGCGATGGTCGATGTGCCGGTCACGGCCCTGTACGAAGACGTCTCCGGACGGCTTTGGGCCGGTACCGCCGAGGGCCGGATCTTCTGGCTCGACGCGTCACGCCGGTATGTCCCGTTCGATCCCGAGGAAGGCTCACCGGCTAAGACCATCACAGGCATCGCGGAGGATAACCGCGGCCAGCTCTGGTTTGCGACGTATGGGGAAGGCGCGTACGTGTACAACGGCCAGCGTGTCTACAACCTCAATGGCGACGACGGCCTCTCGGGCGATGACGTGTACGATATCGAGGCAGACGCCAACGGGGATATCTGGCTCGCGACCGACAACGGGATATCGATCTGTTCGTTTCACGGAAAGGAGAAGCGCGTGCGCCGGATCGGGCGGGCCGAGGGCCTGCCGGACCAACTCGTGACCCGGCTACTCGCAGGCAGGAAGGGCGACATGTGGATCGGGACCTTTGAGGCCGGCGTGGTCCGGTACGATGCCGGCCGGAAGCAAGTTACCGGGATCATCGAATGGAACAGGAACGATGAGATCACGGCGCTGGCCGTGTTCGACGGACGTGAACTGTGGGTGGGCACCCGCGGCGCCGGACTGTGGCGGGTGAATGCCGATGGCGGTGAACTGCGGCCTGTCGTCGCGGAAGGCGTATTGGCGGCCGGCGCCCATGTTGTCAAGATATTGGCCGACAGCGAAGGGAACCTGTGGTCGGCATTGGGGGATGGCAGGCTGATGTCCGCTTACCGGCCCTTCGAGCGAATGCCGGGTCCGGATGCGGATATCCAATCCCTGCTGTGTGACAAGAAGGACGGATTGTGGATAGGCACCAAGCAGGGCCTTTACCGGTATCATCCGCACAACGGCGCGGTCGGCGGCTTTGCGGATTTCCATCGCGCTCTCAGCCAGCGGACTCG
>CAYMLN010000685.1:0-1606 GCA_964391045.1 uncultured Saprospiraceae bacterium | reverse complement strand
GATCGTAGGCTTCCTGAGTCAGCCAAACGATGGGTTCGTTGCTGTTGGTGCTCACGGTTGTACTTCCTTTGGTCAGTCGGGACCTCGCCGCACCTTCCTCAGGAAAGTGGAAAGCCACCGGTACGGTGGCCTCGACGAAGTCGGATTCGGTACGTTCGGCGGATGCCGCATTCCTACAGATGCAAGCAAAGACCCCGCCAGCAACATGCTCCGGTTCGTTCATTATTCCGGTCATGCGCCGATGCGGGGCGAAACGTATCTTTTCATCGATAGTAGTCGCCAAACCTGAATAAACCCAATAGTTTCAGCTATCAGGAAAGTCCACGGGGAAAATATCAGCCTTTGAAGTCCTGCGGGACGACGGAGCATTCTTCAATCCCCGCGGTCACCGCCAGGTTGTCGGTATGCAGGTCCACGGTGAGCGTCTGGCTCACCACGCCGGTCTGTTCCCCCGGATCCATCACGATCGTCTTGAAACCGACGATGGCTTTGGTCTTGTTCATGGCGCGCACATCGCACTGCACCCGGTCCTTGGCGTTGTATTCCACGGCAATCGTTGCCTGGGCCATGGTGGGAGACTCGATGTCGAAACGAACGTCCTGGTAGGAGAGCGCGTCGTAATTCGCCGAAGCGAAATAGCCGGCGCCGGCGATTCCAACAACCAGGGCCGCACCGATCAGGATGTTGCGGTTCCTTTTCGACAGGTGGCGTTTCTTGGGGTTGTTGTAGCGAGCCGTTAAGCTTGGATCAGACATTGCGCGCCTTGCTCCACTCTCTTGCCTTGGCGATGGCCCGGTAATCGAGGGCCTGCCGTTCGTTGGGTCCTGGAGGTTAAGTCTACCGTTGACTAGCCCTGGGGAATAACGAGAGGTCGGACAACGGTTGAGGTAGAGGGTGGGTGCCAAAGTCCCGCGCGAATGTACAAAAGTGCCGAAGGAAGTTGACCAGTGGAGAACCACGTGATGAAAAAGATCGCCCCTTCCCAGGGCCTGCGCCTCATGGCGATCCATGCGCATCCTGACGACGAATCATCCAAGGGCGCCGCAACCATGGCGGCCTACATCGATGCCGGCGCCGAAGTCATGGTCGTCAGCTGCACCGGCGGTGAACGCGGTGACATCCTCAACGCGGCGGCCGGGGAACTGGCCCACGCACACCGCGACCTGCCCGGCGTGCGCCGCACCGAGATGGCCGAAGCCGCCGCGGTTCTCGGCATCAAGCACCGCTGGTTGGGATATGTCGACTCGGGGCTTCCCGAGGGCGATCCGCTGCCCGAGCTTCCATTCGGGGCGTTCGCCCTGCAGCCGGTGGAGACCGCCGCCGCCGGCGTCATCAAGCTGATCCGCGAATTCCGTCCGCATGTCATCGTCACCTATGACGAAAACGGCGGCTACCCGCACCCGGACCACATCCAGTGCCACAAGGTTTCCACCTTCGCCTTCGAGCACGCCGGAAACCCGGAAATGTACCCGGAACTGGGCGACCCGTGGCAGGTCGGCAAGCTGTACTACGACCGCGCGTTCTCCCCGGAGCGCTTCCGCACCTTGCATTACGCGATGATCGAGGCAGGCTACGAGTCGCCCTATACCGAACGCGTGGCCCAGTG
>CAYMLN010000684.1:0-1608 GCA_964391045.1 uncultured Saprospiraceae bacterium | reverse complement strand
ATCACCTGGGATTCGAAATCGGCGCAGCTGACGGGCATCACCTTGATGGTCCAGTTGACACCGGTCACGCCTTTGGCATTGTTGCCCCGCGCGCCGATGATGCCGCATACCGACGTCCCATGGGAATTGACCGCGTGGTTGTCATTCCGGGATACGACATTATATCCCTTGAAGTCGTCATTGTACCCGTTATCGTCATTGTCCACCCCATCTCCGGAAATTTCGCTGCGATTGATCCAGATATTGGCGGAAAGGTCCTCGTGGTCGGTCTGGAAGCCTGCATCGATCACAGCGACCACAATCGTGTCGCCGTTGGCCGTCAGTCCGCCCGTGGTCACATCCCAGGCGCCGGCCATCCCGATGAGATTCATATCGCTTTGATTAAGGTAGCCGGGATCGTTGGGCGTGCGCCGCCACTCGATCCGGCGGTCGGGGTACACACGGTCGACGCAGGGCAATTCCCCGAGCTGGCCGGAAAGGTCATCGCGGACCTCGACGACCCACCATCCATCTACCGGCAAAGGCTTGCAGACATATCCTTCGGCGGACATCCCGGCCGCCTCCCACCATGCCCTGAGGCATTCTCCGCCGCCCTGGTCGACCTGGATGATCCAGCGAGCTGACGGCACTTCGCCGGAGGCAAACAGGGAGACAGCGGCAATGAAGAGGGTCAGCATCATCAGATAAAGATTATGTCCTGTAAATCTAGCAATAGGCCAGGGCCAGCCTGACAGCAGGTAAAATTAGGGGCATTATCATTACCGCATCATTTGCAGCGCTTGCCAGCCCTCCAGCCGACCTATTTCTGCTAACCGAAAGCGGTTGATATTAGTTCTATGACCGTAGCATCAAGCGTGTCATCCCTTGGGGCGGATAAAAGCCTGTCCAACGCTTCACCAGGCACTATCCGTGATCGGGATCACTTTTCTTTCACTGCTCTGGCGCGGGCTTGACCTTCCCCTTGTACTTCTTCTCGCCGGCCTGGACGGCGATGGACAGCTGGTTCTCCGCGGGCGGGATCGGGCAATTGAAGCCATCACTGTAGGCGCACCATGGATTGTAGCAGGTGTTGAAATCGAGGAGAACCTCACCGTCGTCGACATCGGCCTTGGACAGGTTCATGTACCGGCCGCCGCCATAGGTCGATTTGCCGTTGGTCGCATCCTTGAAGGGCAGGAAGAGATGATCCTTGTAGATCGGGTTCTGGAGGTTGGCGATGTTCTCATACACCGCCAGCCGGATACGCATGTCGCGCTGCCAGGTATAATCGATCGTGCCGTACTGGCGATACGTGCGCGTGATGCCCGAATAGGTCGGCATCTCAAAGGTCTTCGCATCCGGCGTATGCGTGAAGCGTGCCCGGATCCGGTAATTCGCATCCGGCGGGAAGAAATCCAGGTACTTGAGGTCGGCCTTCTCCAGCGGAGAACGTTCGTCCTGGACCAGGCTATGCTTGTAAAATTTCCGCTGGCTCTTCATCTCCAGCATGTCCGGATGGCAGGCGACAAGCAGGATGGCAGCCGCTGCGATAGGAATCAGGTAGTTCATGGCGTCTTCCGTTCATGGACCACGACGAGCCGGCGACCGTCCGGACCGGCGGCGACGGCG
>CAYMLN010000683.1:0-1615 GCA_964391045.1 uncultured Saprospiraceae bacterium | reverse complement strand
CCGTAGAAATCGTCCGCGTTGATGACGCCGAAGGGGCCGTCGACGACCTCATGGGCCACCCAGATCGCGTGGCCGGTGCCCCACGGCCGGTCGCGGCCGTCCGGCACATCGAAGGCAGCGGGCAAGTTGTCGAGTTCCTGGTACACATAATCCACTGCCACGCGGCCTTCGAGTTTGGGTCCGAAGGCGGCCTTGAACTCGTCCGCAAACGACTTGCGGATGATGAACACGACATGGTTGAAGCCGGCGGCGATGGCGTCGTAGAGGCTGTAATCGATGATCGTCTCGCCGTGGGGGCCGAAGGCGTCCATTTGTTTGAGGCCGCCGTAACGACTGCCCATGCCGGCGGCGAGGACGACGAGGGAAACGCGGGAGGTCTGGGTCATGCGGTCTGGTTGTGAGGGCGAATATCTTACATCCCGATGAGTTGCGCGTAGCCGGCATCGGGCGGACTGCCGAGGCGAGCGGCTTCCGTGGCCATTTCGCGGGCTTTGTTTTGGTCCTGCAGCATGAAGTAGCACCGGGACAAGTTGAGGTAGGCCGTGCCGGCCGACGGATTGAGCCGGATGGCATTCTCGAAGTCCGCCTTCGCCTCGTTGTATTGCTGCAGTTTGTTGAAGCGCAACGTGCCCCGGCTGTTGTAATAGTGCCAGTTGTCAGGAAAGCGCGCGATGAGTTGATTATAGGCTTCGATCGCCTGGTCCGGCTTGTAGCCCTGGTCGAGCGCGCGGGCATAGAGGAACATCCCCGCCTCGCGGTTCGGGTAGAGGCGGTTGTATTTCTCCGCGTCGGCCAGCGCCTTGTCGGCTTCCTTCATCTCCATGTAGGCACGCGACCGCCACTCCAGCGCATCGGCGTAATCGGGATCCGTCTTTAGCGCCTGCGTGAGATGCTCGACGACGGCCGGCCATTGCTGCTTGTCATAGAGATCGAGCCCCTTATTGGTCCACGCCCGCTTGCTGTCGGGATAATGCGTGAGCACGTCGGCCCACAGCGTCTGCGAGTCCTTCCATACGGGTATGCGAAGGAAGGTCAATGCCATCAGGGCGACCAGCCATACGCCGGTTGCGCCGAGGAGGGCGCGCGCATACGGCCTGCCGTGGATCAATCGGTAGCCTTCCATGCCGATCGCGAAGAACAGCCCGATATATGGCACGTACGTATAGCGCTCGGCGACGACCGCATTCCCAATGGAGACCAGCTGCAGGACGAGCAGGAGGTTGACGAGGAAGAACGCGAGGCCGAAGACGACGGTGCGATTCCTTACCCGCCAGCCTACATAGGCCACCAGCGCAAGGGAAGCCACCGGCGCGAGGTAGTACAAGGCGTTGAGGGATTCCGGGAAGGGATGCAAGGCCGACAGCGGCCAGGGCACGACGGCCTTGAGGAGATACCAGATGAAGCCGAAGCCCGCGAACGCGATCCTGTCCGTGATACCGTACAAGCTGAGCGACGCTACGGCGCGGTTCGACTGGATGTCGAGCGTCACCCAGGCGAATATGGCGGCGAGAATGAAGAGCGGGATCTTTTCCGCAACCAGTTTCATCGACCACGACCGGCGCAGCAGATAGTCGATGGCCAGCATCGAAAGGGGCAGGACGATGGCCGCCGGCTT
>CAYMLN010000682.1:0-1621 GCA_964391045.1 uncultured Saprospiraceae bacterium | reverse complement strand
CATCATCCCGGCCTTCAGCGTCGGCCGCACGCAGGAACTCGTCTACATGCTCGACCAGGCGCATACGGCCAACCAGCTGCCCAAGATCAAGATCTACGTGGACAGCCCGCTCGCGGTCAACGCCACCGCCGTGTATGGCTCGCATCCGGAGTGTTTCGACGACGAGCTCAATGAGTACATGCTCATCGACAGCAATCCCTTCGGCTTCAACGACCTGACGTATATCCGGAATGTAGAGGAATCCAAGGCGCTCAACACGAGCGACGAACCGTGCATCATCATTTCCTCGGCGGGCATGATGAATGCCGGCCGGGTGAAGCATCACCTCTTCAACAACATCGAGAACCCGCGCAACACATTCCTCATCGTCGGCTATTGTACCCCTGAGACCCCGGGCGGCAAGCTGCGCAGTGGCGCGGCCGGCCTCATGGTGTTCGGCGAATACAAGGAGGTGAAAGCCGACGTCGAGATCATGGATTCATTCTCCGCGCACGGCGATCGCGACGAGATGCGGGACTTTATCCTCAACCAACGCACCCGGGCCAAGGAGATCTTCCTGGTCCACGGCGATTACGACACCCAGCAAGCCTGGCGATCGTACCTGCGGGAGAACGGGTTCAAAGGAATACGCATACCTGCGTTGGGCGAAAAGGTCACCCTCGCCTGATCCGGCTGTGACCAGGAAGGCCCGCCGTCCGGTCAGCCTAGGTTCAATTGCCGGAGGAACTGCACGGACCGGTCAATATCGCCCGCATGGGAGCGGTCGCCATTCAACGGCGGCACCAGGAGGCGGTATTGGGTGTGCAGGGTTTCAAGCGCCTCCGAGCTTCGGGCCGGCCGGCGGCAATCCAGGGCCTGGGCCGCGATCATCCATTCGATGCCCAGCAACTTCCACACGTTATTGACCACTTCATAGAGTTTCAGCCCGGCGCCTGCGGCCATGCTCACGTGGTCCTCCTGTCCGGCGCTCGTGACGATCGAGTCCGTAGAAGCCGGGTGTGAGAGGATCTTGTTCCGGTTGACGATCGATGCCGCGGTGTATTGGCAGATCATCATGCCCGATTCGAGTCCCGGCAACTTCGCGAGATTCGGCGGCAGGCCGCGCTGGCCGGCGACCAGGAGGTACGACCGGCGTTCGGAAATACTGCCCAGTTCGGCCAGGGCGATGCTCAGGAAGTCGGATGCCAACGCGAGGGGTTGGGCATGGAAGTTGCCCCCGGACACGATGCGCGCCTCGCCCTCGTCGGAGAAGACCAGCGGGTTGTCCGTCACGGCATTGATCTCCCGATCGGCGATGGTCTGCAGGTGGTCGATCGTATCGCGGCTGGCGCCGTGGACCTGCGGCGCGCACCGGAAGGAATAGGGGTCCTGGAGATGCTTCTTCGGCTGCCCGGCAATCGGGCTATCCGCCAGCCAGTGGCTGATGCGTGCGGCCGAGGCGATCTGCCCGGCCTGGTTCCGGATGCGATGCACGCCCGGATCGAGTGCGGCCAGCCCGGCATCGAAGGCATCGTACGCGAGGGCCGCGCAGAGATCGGCGGCCTCCGTCAGTTGGCGGGCCTGGTGCAGTGCGTACACCAGCCAGGCCAGGGAGAATTGGGTGCCGTTGATCAACGCAAGG
>CAYMLN010000681.1:0-1623 GCA_964391045.1 uncultured Saprospiraceae bacterium | reverse complement strand
CGCTGCCGTCAAGGCTCCGGGCTTCGGCGATCGTCGCAAGGCCATGCTGGAAGATATCGCCATCCTGACGGGTGGCACGGTCATCTCCGAAGATCTCGGCATCAAGCTGGAGAATGTCACACTCAACATGCTTGGTCGCGCCAAGAAGGTGGCCATTGAGAAGGAAAATACTACGATCATCGATGGCGTCGGCTCCAAGGCGGAAATCGACGGCCGCGTTGCCCAGATCCGTGCGCAGATCGAAGAAACCACGTCGGACTACGACCGCGAGAAGCTGCAGGAGCGTCTTGCGAAGCTCGCTGGGGGCGTTGCCGTCATCCGCGTTGGTGGCTCGACCGAAGTCGAGGTCAAGGAAAAGAAGGATCGCGTGGACGATGCCTTGCATGCAACCCGCGCGGCCGTGGAAGAAGGTATCCTGCCCGGCGGCGGCGTGGCCCTGTTGCGTGCCGTGAAGGCCCTCGATAATCTCTCCACTGCCAACCAGGACCAGCGCGTCGGCGTCGACATTATCCGCCGTGCGATTGAGGCTCCTGTCCGTCAGATCGCCGAAAACGCCGGCGCTGAAGGGTCTGTCGTTGTCGGAAAACTGCGGGAGAAAAGCGAGTTCTCCTACGGCTGGAATGCCCAGACAGGCGAGTATGGCGATCTCTACGCGCAGGGCGTCATCGATCCGGCCAAGGTCGTGCGGACCGCTCTCCAGGACGCAGCCTCTGTCGCCGGCCTGCTCGTCACGACCGAAGCGATGATCGCCGAAAAGCCGAAGAAGGAAACCGCATCGGCTATGCCCGCCGGCGCCGGTATGGATTTCTAAAGCGATCATGGGTGGTCCGCCGCACCTGCAGGAGGCGGGCCACCTCACATCGTTCGGCCGGAATAAAAGGAACTAGGTTCTGAGAACCGAAAGAGTTAGCAATTCTCCGGCTGTGAAGGTCGCCGTGCAATAGCATTCCGACCATCCTGACACCCGGCCAGCCATGTAAAAGCCCGTAAGAGATACGTGCTAACGAGGACCCTAACCCGATTAGACTAGCCTCTTGCAAATTTGCGTGCACATCGATTCAAGGTATCTCCGCTAAAGCAGGAGGCTGACTGGGTTTCGACCCTAGAAACGCGACACCGACGCTGGTGTTCAACCTTATTGCGAGCGTGGAAGATATTCGACCACACCGCAGGTGAAGCGCTTCCGCGCCTCTTATGCCGCTAGCCACATCGCGGCGATTCGTATCCAAGTATTTCTGGATTGGCGGTATCGCTCATTACATTGTCGGTCCGCAAGCATGCGGGGCAGCACCTTCAGGGTCAGTCCTCGATGATCTCCGAGCAGGCACTTGAAAAAAGCTACCCACCAAACGTGGCGGGCTGGTTCACCATACCGAACGCGGTTCAACACCTGTCGATCAAATACTGGAACTGCCGGCAGAAGCAGGATTCGAGCCGTCCGGCGGAAGTGTCAACGAAAGCTATGTTTGCCCTCTTCGCGACAAACAACGGTCCGTACAAGGCCGACATTATACACCGACAACGACCGCGAGGCAATTCCGCCGCTACGGATTTCGCTGCCTAGGAATAGATGCACTGGCCTCACAGCCACCGCCTTCCGAAGCCCGTCGAACCATTCCGCCC
>CAYMLN010000680.1:0-1624 GCA_964391045.1 uncultured Saprospiraceae bacterium | reverse complement strand
AGGTTTTTCATCGAGGGAAGGTTATTGTTCGAGAATGGAGGTAAGTTCATTTTGGTAAAGGTTCGACCAACGATCGATCGGGCCGAAAGCATGGCCGTTGACCGAAATCGCGCCGGACGTCACCGATCCTAAACGCGTGAAGCCGATCCCTTGTTGAGCCAGGATATCTTCCGCCCCTGCGGTGCGTTCGGCGCGCACGGACACGACCACGCGGCTCTGGCTTTCGCTAAACAGGGAGATGTCCTCGCGGACGCCTTCCGGCAACTGGATGGCAAAGCCGAGGCCGCGGGGCATCGCACTTTCCAGGAGGGTCGTCCAGAGTCCGCCGTCGGAGACATCATGCGCGCTACGGACCAGGTGTGACGCGATCAGGTCGGTGAGGACCTCATGGACGCGGAGCTCCACATCCAGGTCGAATTCCGGGCACGGGGTGTAGCGCATGCCCATCACCTCGCGGGCGTAGACCGAGCTGTGCACGTTGGTCGGCGTCGGGCCGATGACGTAGAGGATGTCCCCGCTTTCCTTGAAGGAGAGGGAGGTGGCGAAGCGCGAGTCCTCGACGAGTCCGACCATGCCGATCGTCGGTGTCGGGAAGACGGGTTCAGTGCGGTCTTTCAGCACGGACTGGTTGTAAAAGCTGACGTTGCCGCCGGTGACCGGCGTGTCGAACTTGCGGCAGGCCGCGCCCATGCCCTTGACGGCGTGGACAAACTGGTAATAGACCTCCGGATTGTAGGGGTTGCCGAAGTTGAGGCAATTGGTCACGCCGACCGGGATGCCGCCGGCGCACCGGATGTTCCGGGCGGCTTCGGCGACGGCGATGCATGCGCCGGTAAAGGGATCCGCATGCACATAGGCGGAGTTGCAGTCGACCGTGAGGGCCAGCCGCTTGTCGGAGTGCTTGAGCCGGATGATCGCGGCATCCGACGGGTCATTGGTGGTCGTGTTGCCCGTGCGGACGGTATGGTCGTATTGCTCGTATACCCAGCGCTTGGAGGCGATGTTGGGCGAGGTCGTGATCTTCTCCGCGATGCGGATCAAGGCGTCAGTCCCTTCCGGCGCAGGAGGCGTGTACGCCTTGATCTCCGCGAAATAGGAAGGTTCCTTGTAATCCCGGTCGTAGACCGGTGCGCCGCCACCGAGGACGAGGGAATGCGCGGGAACGTCGGCGACCTTGATCCCGCCGTGATAGTATTCCAGCCGGCCGCTCGAGGTCACTTCGCCGATCGGGGCGCATTCCAGGTCCCATTTCTCGAAGATCCGCTCGATCTCGGCCTCGCGGCCTTTCTTGACCACGACAAGCATCCGTTCCTGGCTCTCGGACAGCAGGATCTCCCAGGCGGCCAGATTGGCCTGCCGGGTCGGCACCTTGTCCAGGTCGATGCGCATGCCGGTGCCGGCCTTGGCGCTCATCTCCGAGGTGGAACAGGTGATGCCGGCGGCACCCATGTCCTGCATGCCGACGACGGCCCCGGTCTTGATGATCTCGAGCGTGGCTTCGAGGAGGAGTTTTTCCTGGAAGGGATCGCCGACCTGCACGGCCGGCAGGTCCTCGGCGGAATTCTCCGTGAGATCCGCGGAGGCGAAGGTGGCGCCGTGGATGCCGTCGCGGCCGGTTCGACCG
>CAYMLN010000679.1:0-1625 GCA_964391045.1 uncultured Saprospiraceae bacterium | reverse complement strand
GAGGAGGCATTGGATCCATTATACTTTCCAAATGGATAGTATCACCATTCGGGGTAAGTATATAGCTAAAGGTAGTGTGGCTGCCTGACTTTTGCGGAAAAGAAATTCCGCATGAAAGAGATCAACCAATACGTGCATTTCCATGGCGCCCCGTCGAAGGGCAAGATCCTGATGGTGGCCAGTTCCCCGTCCGTCTCCGCCCAGACCGGCTGGCCGATCGGTTTTTGGGCCGCCGAGCTGACGCATCCGATGCGTGTCTTCCAGGAAGCCGGGTACGAGGTCGAGCTCGTCTCCACCGAAGGCGGCGCGCTGCAGATGGACGGCTATTCCGACCCGCGTGATGCCAGCGGCTACTCGGCACATGACATCATCTCCCTCGGGTATCTCCAGAAGCCTGAGTTCGCCGGGATGCTGTCCAATACCCGAAAACTGACGGAGGTCAACCCCGGCGACTACGCCGCGATCTTCCTCGTCGGCGGACAAGGTCCGATGTATACGTTCAAGGGCAATGCCGACCTGCAGAAGCTGTTCGTCTCATTCTACGAGTCGGGCAAGCCTGCAGCGGCCGTCTGCCATTCCACGACGCTGCTTCTTGAAGCCCGGAAATCGAATGGCGAGCTATTGGTCGCCGGTAAGACGTGGACCGGCTTTGCCGATGCCGAAGAGGAATTCGCCGACCAGGCTGTCGGGCAGAAGATCCAGCCGTATCGCATCGAGACGGAGGCCCGCAAGATCCCGGGGACGACCTTCAAGGTCGCTGCGCCGTTCTCTTCGTATGCCATCCAGGATGGCAACCTGATCACCGGCCAGCAGCAGAACAGCGGGGCCGCCGCGGCCGAACTGGTCGTGCGCCTGCTGGGTGAAGCCGGCCAGGCATGATCCTCAAGCGCAACTTCAATCCGGTCCGGGTCGTGGGATACGTCCGGACCGAATTGGCCTTTGCCATCCTCGCGTCCTTCGGCGTCTACGTCCTGCATGAGACGGGACTCGTCACCGTGACGTTGCCCTTTTCGATCGCTGCCATCCTCGGCAGCGCGCTCGCGATCTTCATCGCGTTTCGCAACAACAGCGCTTATGGGCGTTGGTGGGAGGCCCGGACGCTCTGGGGCGGGATCATCAACGCCAGCCGTGTGCTGGCCCGCCTCGTCGTTACGTTTACCGACAGTCATGCGCATCAGTCCAACTACGACAAGGCGCGCAGCGAACGGTTCAAGCAGGAACTCGTCTACAAGGTCATCGCGTGGGCGCATGCATTGCGCATGCACCTCAGGCGCGAGGACGATTGGGCCCAGCTTAGGGCGTTCTTCAACGATGAGGAATTTGCCGCCCTCCAAAGCGCGCAACACAAGCCCAATTATATCCATCTCCTGACAGGCCGCCGGATCTATGCCGCCATGGCCGACGGCACGCTGGGCGGATTCGACAGCTTCCAGATGGAGGGCCAGCTGCTGGCCCTGGCCAATGCCCAGGGCGGATGCGAGCGGATCAAGAACACGCCCCTGTTGCGGCAGTATGATTATTTCACGCGGGTCTTCCTCTACACCTTCATCTTCCTGTTGCCCTTCTCCCTGATCGGCGACTTCGTGCGGCTCGAGAAGGCCTGGCTGATGATCCCGGTATCGGTG
>CAYMLN010000678.1:743-1631 GCA_964391045.1 uncultured Saprospiraceae bacterium | reverse complement strand
AACTACTCAAACTCATTCCTCGTCGCAAACCCCTCCCGCTTGAGCATCACCTCGCGCTGGCAGAGGCGCACGTCCCCGCGGACCATGTCATGGCAGAGGGAGGCGACGTCGTGCTTCGGCGTCCAGCCGAGCTTCTCGCGGGCCTTGGAGGCGTCGCCGATCAGGAGATCGACTTCCGTCGGACGGAAGTATAACGGATCGACGGCGATCACAGTGCGGCCGATAGCCGGAGGTTGATCAAGCCCTGTGACTTCTGAAAATTTCACTGCATCAAGTTCGATGATAACGCCCGTCTCATCGATGCCCTCCCCTTCGAAGGCAACTGTTATGCCGAGCTCATCGAACGCCATGCGGGCGAAATCGCGAACGGATGTCGTGACACCCGTAGCAATCACCCAATCCTCCGCCACCGGGTGTTGGAGGATCTTCCACATCAACTCGACATAGTCCTTCGCATGGCCCCAATCGCGCCGGGCGTCGAGATTGCCGATGTAGAGCATGTCTTGCAGGCCGAAGGCCATGCGCGCCACGGCACGTGTGATCTTTCGCGTCACAAAGGTCTCCCCGCGGATCGGGCTCTCATGATTGAAGAGTATCCCGTTGCATGCGTACATATCGTATGCCTCCCGATAATTGACCGTGATCCAGTAGGCGTAGAGCTTGGCTACGCCGTAAGGCGATCGCGGATAGAACGGCGTGTTCTCCGTTTGCGGGATCTCCTGCACCTTGCCGTAGAGCTCGGAGGTCGACGCCTGGTAGATCCGCGTCTTGTGCGTCAGGCCGAGCAGCCGCACGGCCTCGAGGATGCGCAACGTGCCGATGCCGTCGACATCCGCCGAATACTCGGGCTGCTCGAAGCTCACCTTGACGTGCGACATGGCGCCGAGG
>CAYMLN010000678.1:0-733 GCA_964391045.1 uncultured Saprospiraceae bacterium | reverse complement strand
TTATAGATCTCGTCGGGCTGGACCTCCTGGATGATGCGGATGATGTTGGTCGCATCCGACAGGTCGCCGTGATGGAGGATGAAATTCCGGTGATCGACATGCGGGTCCTGGTAGAGATGGTCGATCCGGCCGGTGTTGAACATCGAGCTGCGGCGCTTGATGCCGTGGACGACATATCGTTTCCGAAGGAGGAAATCGGACAAGTACGCGCCATCCTGGCCGGTCACACCGGTAATGAGGGCTGTCTTCATGAAGGCAGGGAAGGTCTGATGAAAAACTGGCCGATCTTGCGGACCGGCTTGAGGAGCAAGGTAAACGGGTAGGGTCGGAGCTCGTTGATGCGCCAGGCCTCGCGGTCTTCTCGGTTGGCCCGGATGCGGTGCCGGACCGAGGCGTTGCTCTGTCCGCCGCTGCGCATGTGCACCAGCACACGCGGCACATAACAGGCGGAGATCCGGTGGCGGAACAGGAAGCGGAGCATCAGTTCATAATCCGCAGCCGAGCGGAGTCGGGGATGAAAAACACCGAACTGGTCATACACCGACTTACGCACAAAAAACGTCGGGTGCGGCGGCATCCAGCCATAAAGGAATCGTCTCGGATGATATTCACCTGAACGCCATGTGCGTTCGACCATGCGGGTCCGCTCCGGATGGACGTACACCAGGTCGCCATACGCGGAATCCGCGCCGCTCGTCGTCATGGCCGCCACGACCTCGCGGATCCGTTCGAG
>CAYMLN010000677.1:0-1631 GCA_964391045.1 uncultured Saprospiraceae bacterium | reverse complement strand
ACATCCGGAATTTCTGCGTCATCGCCCACATCGACCACGGGAAAAGTACCCTGTCGGACCGGCTGCTCGAGACGACCAAGGCCGTCTCCGACCGCCAGCTGATGGCCCAGACACTGGACAGCATGGACCTCGAGCGGGAGCGCGGCATCACGATCAAGAGCCACGCCATCCAGCTGTATTACAAGCACACGGACGGCGAGGTCTATGTGCTCAACCTGATCGATACGCCGGGACACGTCGACTTTTCGTACGAAGTCTCACGCTCGATCGCGGCTTGCGAGGGGGCCCTCCTGCTCGTCGACTCGACGCAGGGCATCCAGGCGCAGACGATCTCCAACCTGTATCTCGCCATCGAGCACAACCTGGAGATCATCCCGGTGCTCAACAAGATCGACATGCCCAACGCGATGATCGACGAGGTCTCCGACCAGATCATCGACCTCATCGGCATCGAGAAGGAAGATATCGTCCACGCCAGCGGAAAGACAGGCGAGGGCGTCGACAAGATCCTGTCGGCGATCGTCAACCGAATCCCGCCACCCAAGGGCGATCCGGCCGCACCGTTGCAGGCCCTCATCTTCGACTCCGTCTTCAACTCGTTCCGCGGCGTGATCGCCTATTTCCGGATCCTCAACGGTACGCTCCGCAAGGGCGAGAAGGTCCGCTTCGTGGCCACCGGGAAGGAATACGACGCCGACGAGATCGGCATCCTGCAGCTCAACCAGATCCCCAAGACGGAGCTCTCGGCCGGCAACGTGGGGTATATCATCACCGGCATCAAGGAGTCGAAGGAGATCAAGGTCGGCGATACGATCACGTCGGCCGCCAATCCTTGCAAGGAAGGCATCCACGGCTTCGAGGATGTCAAGCCGATGGTCTTCGCCGGGATCTATCCGATCGAAAACGACGACTTCGAGGACCTGCGGGACAGCCTGGAAAAACTGCAACTCAACGATGCGAGCCTGGTATTTGAGCCGGAGACGTCGATCGCCCTCGGCTTCGGTTTCCGCTGCGGCTTCCTGGGCATGCTGCACCTGGAGATCATCCAGGAACGACTGAGCCGGGAATTCAACCAGGAGGTCATCACGACGGTGCCGAACGTGTCGTACCGCTGCTTCACCAAGCGGTTCGGCCTGCAGACGATCAACACGCCCAACGACCTGCCCGACCCGACGCTGATCGAATACATCGAGGAACCCTATATCCACGCCCAGGTGATCACCAAGCCGGAATACATCGGCTCGATCATCACGCTGTGCCTCGAGAAGCGCGGCACGCTCACACACCAGCACTACCTGACGACCAACCGCGTCGAACTGCATTTCGACCTGCCGCTGGCGGAGATCGTATTCGATTTTTACGACAGGCTCAAGTCGATCTCGCGGGGATATGCTTCCTTTGACTACACCCCGAAGGATTATCGCAAATCCGACCTCGTCAAGCTCGACATCCGCTTGAATGCCGAACCCGTGGACGCCCTGTCCTCGCTGGTGCATCGCGAGAAAGCGGAATCCTTCGGACGCAAGATCTGCGCCCGGCTCAAGGAACTGCTGCCGCGCCAGCAATTCATGATCGCGATCCAGGCTTCCATCGGCGCGAAGATCATCGCCCGCGAGACGATCTCCGCCATG
>CAYMLN010000676.1:0-1633 GCA_964391045.1 uncultured Saprospiraceae bacterium | reverse complement strand
GACGGATCCTATGGCTACCGAATTGTCTCGGCAACAGGCGGAATGGTCGCCTCAGGCATCATTGACCGGCGCCCGGTGAGCGTGGATATGTCGTCCCTGCCGGCCGGGATCTACATGGTGGGCGTTTGGCAGGGTAATACACCGCTGGGGTATCGACGGGTCGTGAAAGTCCGGTAGCTACCTGCTGTGAAGGATTGATTGTGTCCGATGGGAATATCACATTTCCCACAGAGCGACAGAGCGCCAGCTTTCGCGTTTTTGCGGATTGCGTGTTGATGAGCCCTTGATGCTTTAGCGGTTTTCAGAGAGACCGCAGACCGATTTTACTGTCCTCGGCATTAACCGTTCGCCGTTATCCGTTATCCGATAGAGATTGATTGCGTCCGATGGGAATATCACATTTCCCACAGATCAACGGAGCGCCAGCCTTCGCACCTTAGCGATTCACGTGTGGTTGTGCCCTCAACGCTTTAGCGGTTTTCAGGGAGACCACAGACGGATTTGCCTTTGCTCGGCATTAACCGTTATCCGTTATCCGTTAACCGTTATCCGTTATCCGTTATCCGTTCACCGTCTATCTGCGGACTACTTCCTTCACGGTATATGCCGTATTCCCCGCCTGGCCGTAATAGGTCTTGACGAGCATATCGGAGATGAAGCCGAGGATGAGGAACTGCAGGCCGATCAGGAAGGTCAGCAGCGCGAACATCGGCCAGAAGGTCTCGGACATGTCCTGGCCGTGCATGAATTCCCACAGGGAGACGACTGCCGCGACGAAGGAGATGAAGATGATGATGAGCCCCGCAGGCCCGAGGAGGTGGAAGGGGCGCACGGCGTAGCGGTTCCAGAACCAGATCATGATCATGTCGACCAGGCCCTTGAGCGTGCGCTTGAGGTTGTACTTCGACTTGCCCGCGTGGCGCGGCCGGTGGTTGACCGGCAGCTCGCCGATGGAGAAGCCGCGCATCTTGAGGAGGGCCGGGATAAACCGGTGCATCTCGCCGTAGAGGTTGACGTTGTCGAAGCACTCCTTGCGGTAGATCTTGAGCGTGCAGCCGCTGTCGTGGATGCCGTCATTGACCAGGATGCCGCGCAGCACGTTGGCGCCGCGGGAGATGAATTTCTTGCTGAAGGGGTCTTTCCTGTCCTTGCGCCATCCGGAGACCACGTCGAGATCGTGTTCTTCGAGATGGGCGATGAGCCGGGGCGCGTCGGCGGGGTCGTTCTGCAGGTCGCCGTCCATCGTGATGATGTAGGGATATTGGGCAGCCTTGATGCCGGCGTCGAGCGCGGCGGTCTGGCCGAAGTTGGACCGCAGGCGGATGACGGTGACGGGGGCGAGGGTCTTGAGGACCTTCAGGGTGCCGTCCGACGACCCGTCATCGACCATGATGATCTCATAATCGACGCCGAGGGTGTTCGCGACCGCGCAGATCTCCGCGTGGAGCTTGGCGATGTTCTCGACTTCGTTGTAGACGGGGACGACAAAAGAGATCGGCTTCATGATGCTTTCGGCTTCCGGTCGGCCCCGTGATAGCGGGCGTACCAGTCGACAAAGGTACGAATGCCGGTCTCAAGATCGGTCGAAGGCGCATAGCCGGTCAGCGCGGTGAGTGCGCTCGTGTCAGCCCAC
>CAYMLN010000675.1:0-1643 GCA_964391045.1 uncultured Saprospiraceae bacterium | reverse complement strand
TGTCCCCGCCGCGGTCGAAGGTATGCCGCGCATCCCACCCGAAGAGGATTGACCGGTACAAGGTCCGCCAAGCCGTGCCGGGCCGTTCGATCTCGCGGAGCACGCAGGTCCGGACGGTTTCCGCGACCGCGATGACGTCCCGGGTCCGGCCTGTCAGTTGCCGGAGGGAGACGGCAAACGGCAGGTCGGGGGGAAAGGATGCCTCGTTGACATTGAGTCCGATGCCGGCCATGGTGCAGGAAACGGCCTGGCCGGCCAGGATGTTCTCGATGAGGATGCCGGCCAGCTTCCGGTCGCCGACGAAGATGTCGTTGGGCCACTTGATCCGGACGGCCAGGTCGGGTTCCAGGGTGTTAAGAGCCTTGGCGACGCCCAGGCTGGCCTTCATGTTGAGCACGGGCAGGTCGGCGGCGGTAAACCACGCCGGGCGGAGGACGACCGTCATGGCGAGGTGCTTGCCGGGCTTCGCGTGCCAGGTCCGGCCCTGCTGGCCCCGGCCGGCGACCTGGGCCAGGCCGACAAACGCCGTCCCGTGGGGCAGGGGGCCGGCCGCCCAACGGCGCCGCGCCTCCGCGTTGGTGGAATCGACCGTTTCGAGGATGACCAGCGTGTCCATCGGGGGCGGGCGGAACGCCCGGTTTTGCCCGGGGCGGGGAACAATTATCGTATATTTGGCGTATAAATCATTTTCCCGGGGCTGGCCCGACGGCCGGCTTCCTCATTAAAACCGCACGCATTTGGTCCACGTCCGCAAAGCGCCCGCCAGCCAACCTGCCGTCAGCAGCCTCCACGACCTCATTATCGACTGTATCACCGACATCAAGGGCAAGAACATCGTCCTCCTCGACCTGCGCGAGATCGATGACGCCTCCGTCGATTATTTCATCATTTGCGAGGGGGATTCCACGACCCAGGTCCGGGGGATCGCGGGCAACATCGAGCGCCGGCTGCGTTCGGAGGAGCAACTCCACCCGCTCCATGTCGAAGGCCTCCAGCACGCCAAATGGGTCTGCCTGGACTACGGCGACACGGTCATCCACGTCTTTTACCCCGAGACCCGGCGGTTTTACGATCTCGAGCAACTCTGGAGCGACGCCCGCCGCGTCGAATTCGCGGACGCCTGACCGGGCCCGCCCCGAAACCTTGTACCCCGTCCGTTCGTTATGAAGGACACGCGCATTACCCAGCATTGACACGGCACACCGAATGAGTCAGGAACCCGACAACAATAAAGACCGCAAACCCGGCCGGTTTACGTTCAATTCCTATTGGATATACGGCACGATCATCCTCGCCCTGATCATCTTTAACCTGATGTTCCTGGGCGACATGTCGACCGAGACGATCAACTACCAGCAGTTCGTGACGATGGTCGAGAACGGCGACGTGGCCAAGCTCGAGGTCGTCAACAAGAAGGACGCCCACGTGTATATCAAGCCGGAGAGCTTCACCAAGGAAGAGTTCAAGAAACTCGGCGAGTCGGCGCTCAACAAGGCCCGGCCGCAGTTCGTCTTCAACATCGGTCCGCCGGAGGCGTTCGCCACGCAGATCCAGGAGCTCAACGCCCGGATCGACCCGGCGAAGCGCGTCTTTCCGACCTACGCGGAGAAGGAAAACTGGATGGCCCCGCTCATGGGTTGGCT
>CAYMLN010000674.1:0-1656 GCA_964391045.1 uncultured Saprospiraceae bacterium | reverse complement strand
CGGGCTACCAGGAGATCTTTACCGATCCGTCCTATTACGGCCAGATCCTCGTCAATACCCATGTCCACATCGGCAATTACGGCATCCGGAACGAGGAGGTCGAGAGCCGGCATATCCAGATCAACGGCCTGGTCTGTCGCAGCTTCGTCGACGAGTACAGCCGGCCGATGGCCGACCAGTCGATCCAGGCGTATTTCGAGGACCAGGAGCGACTTGTGATCTACGGCGTCGACACCCGCGCGATCGTCAAGCATATCCGGAGCCGCGGCGCGATGAACGCCATCATCTCCAGCGAGGATCTCGATATTAAATCCTTGTCGGCAAAACTCAGTGCCGTGCCTTCAATGGACGGACTGGAACTCGCGACAAAAGTCACCACGCCAAATGTCTACGAAGCGGGTGATGCCGGTGCACCCTTGCGCGTCTCCGCGATCGACTACGGCATGAAGACCAATATCGTTCGTTGCCTGACCGAACGCGGCTGCCACGTGCGCGTGTTTCCCGCAACTGCGACGTATGAAGAAGTGATGGCTTTCGAGCCACACGGTGTGTTCCTCTCGAATGGCCCGGGTGACCCGTCGGCCATGACCTATACGCACGGCGTGATCAGCGAGGTCGTGAAGACAGGCCTGCCGGTCTTCGGCATATGCCTCGGCCACCAGGTGCTCGCCCTCTCCCAGGGCATCCCCACCTACAAGATGCACCATGGCCACCGGGGCATCAATCATCCGGTGATCAACACGGCGACCGGCCGCTGCGAGATCACGAGCCAGAACCATGGCTTCGGCGTTTCGCCCGAAGCGCTGGCCGCACGCGGGGAGGATGTCGAGGTCACGCATGTCAACCTCAATGACGGCACGGTCGAAGGCCTTCGCCTCCGGCGCTATCCCGCCTTCTCCGTGCAATACCATCCCGAATCCTCGCCGGGGCCGCATGACTCCCGGTATCTCTTCGATTCCTTCGTCGACCTGATGGCGTCCCGTACGTAGGCGCCGTCTCAACATCATTACAGCCATGAGCGCAATCATTGACATCGTCGCCCGCGAGATCCTCGACAGCCGGGGCAATCCCACCGTGGAAGTGGAAGTCCTCACCGAATCCGGCGTCTCCGGCCGGGCCGCCGTTCCCTCCGGCGCGTCGACAGGAAAGCACGAGGCCGTCGAGCTCCGTGACGGCGAGGCCGGCCGCTACCTCGGCAAGGGCGTGCAGAACGCATGCCGCAACGTCGAGGAGAAGATCGCCGAGGCCCTGATCGGCATGGACGTCGCCGACCAGCGCGAGATCGACCAGGCCATGATCGACCTCGACCCGAATCTCAATAAATCCGGCATCGGCGCCAACGCGATGCTCGGCGTGAGCCTCGCCGCGGCAAAGGCCGCCGCCGCCGAGCACCACCTGCCGCTCTACAAGTACATCGGCGGCGTGAGCGCACATGTGTTGCCCGTGCCGATGATGAACATCCTGAACGGGGGCTCGCATGCCGACAACAGCATCGATTTCCAGGAATTCATGATCATGCCTATCGGTGCGGATCACTTCCGCGACGCATTGCAGATGGGCGCCGAAGTCTTCCATCACCTCAAGAAGGTCCTGAAGGACGGCGGCTATTCTACGAACGTGGGCGACGAAGGCGGGTTTGCGCCCAACCTGCGGTCG
>CAYMLN010000673.1:0-1657 GCA_964391045.1 uncultured Saprospiraceae bacterium | reverse complement strand
TACCAGGACCTCATCGACGCCCAGAAGAACCTGCTCGCCGTCTCCGCCAACAACATCGTGAGCCAGGACATGGACGAGGTCATCTTCACCCTTCCGGTCGGCACCTTCGAGGGCCTGGACTCCGGCCGGGTGGAACTACTGCGGAATGATGCCCAACGGCTCGACAAATCCCTGGTCATCTCCCCGAACGGGACCAACCGGCGCAGCATCCCCAAGGCGGAGCTTTCCGCCGGTGTGTATCGCGCCCGCATCCGCTGGACCAGCAAAGGCATTCCCTACTACAAGGAAGAAAGCGTGTACGTCGAGAAACAACCCTGAGCCATGGACGGCCTCTGGCTTAGTTTCGGCACAGGGTTCAGCATCGGCCTGCTTGGAAGTCTCCATTGCATTGGCATGTGCGGCCCGCTTGCCCTGGCCCTTCCCGTCCACCGCCTCGCCGGATGGACGCGTGTTGGCGGCATTCTCGCCTACAACCTGGGCCGAACGTTGACCTATGCATGCCTCGGTGCGCTCTTCGGGATCATCGGCCAACAATTCATGCTCTGGGGCTGGCAACAGGCCTTGTCGATCACCGCCGGCATCCTCATGCTGCTCTTTCTCTTTGGCCGCTATGCGTCCTGGGCCAACTGGCCAATGCTCGGTCGACTGCAGGCGAAGATCAGCACGGCGATCGCCACACGCCTCGGCAGTGCATCTTCGCCGCCTGCATTGTTGGCCGTCGGCCTGCTCAATGGCCTCCTGCCCTGCGGGCTGGTCTATGTCGCGATCCTGGCCGCCATCCCGATGGGCAACGTCGCCCGCAGCGCGACGCTGATGGCCGCCTTTGGGCTCGGCACGATACCGGCCATGGCCGGCCTGATGATGACTGGTCAACTGATCGGACCATCCGCACGGCGTACGTTCAATCGAGCGGTCCCCTATTTCGTCGCCCTGGTGGCTGTCCTGCTGATCCTTCGCGGGCTCAACCTCGGCATTCCCTTCGTCAGTCCGAAGACGCCGTCGCCGACGCATCCGGAAATGTGCCACGATCCCGTCCATTGATCAAAGGCGCGTGATGCCGCACCCTGTTGATCTTCCTCAGGTGCGCACATGACGCGGGTCATAGGAAACAAATGGCAACGGGCACAACTTTCCCTGATACATCCGCAGGCGCCTCAAAAGCCGCAGTAGTGGTAAATTCGAAGAACTATGGCACACCGCTGTTCTCACGTTTTCCTGCTCCTCGGGCTATTCATCGCCGGTGCATCGTCCGGGCAGGATGCCCGGGAGATCGTGCGCCGTGCGGACGAACATGCCAAAGGGAAAACCTCGACGGCCGAGCTCACCATCGAGACCGTCAGGCCGGGCTGGAGCCGGACGATGACCCTGCGAAGCTGGACAAAAGGAAATGATTTCGCGATGATCCGCATCCTGACCCCTGCGAAGGACGCGGGGGTCACCTATCTCAAGCGCGACAAGGAAGTGTGGAACTGGATCCCGTCGATCGAACGCACGATCAAGCTGCCGCCTTCCATGATGAGCCAGAGTTGGATGGGAACGGACTTCACCAATGACGACCTGGTCAAGGAAGCCTCTATCCTCGAGGATTACACGCACACCTTGGCCGGCGATACCGTGATCGACGGACGTGCCTGCCACACGATCCTGTTGGTGCCGA
>CAYMLN010000672.1:0-1660 GCA_964391045.1 uncultured Saprospiraceae bacterium | reverse complement strand
CTTCGCGCGGAAGAACCTCGACGAGAAAGAGTACAAACTTTTCCAGCGGCTCTTCCATCTCCTGAACGCCAACGCCCCGAACCCGGAACTGCTCATCTATCTCCATCGTTCGCCCCGCAAACTGATGGAAAACATCCGCCTGCGGGACCGCTCCTACGAGCAACAGATTACAGTCGAATACCTCCAATCGATCCAGGATTCCTACTTCGAATTCTTCCACAGCCAGCCGACCTATCCGATCGTGATTGTGGACGTCGAGGCGATCGACTTCGTCTACAACCCTACGCACCTCGAGGAACTGGAGCAGATTATCTTCAAGCCCTACCGGCCCGGCCTGCACCGCATCAGTCTCCGGATCTGATCATCCGCTGGCATCCGGTCCTTCATCGTCTGCCGAGAGCTCGACCGACCACCGGCCTTCCAGGCTGGCCATGATCGTGATGGCGCCCGCCTCGGGCATGAGGCTGTCGATCCGCAAATGGGTGACCGTTCCCTCCGCCACGCCATTTCCGGGCAGCGGGATGCGGAGCGGTGACTCCAGCAACTTGTCCAGGTGCTGGCGAAACAACCCGTTGACCGCCTCTTCGACCTGCCGGTCGATCTTGTCCTGCATGAACTTTCCGGCGAACCAGCCTGCGCTCTTGATCTTGATGTTCTTCGTCCGGGTCTGCACGTTCAGGTTATCGAAATACAGGCGCTGGGCAGCACTGTCCCAACGAACGGCCGTCGCGGCTTCAACGAACGAGCCGGGGTAATCCACCAATTCGCCCGTGAGCTGCATGGTTTCCGGATCTATGGCGATATGAAGGCGATGCAGGGCATAGCCGTCGCGCAACGGCACCGTCACGGCCTGCCGGGTGAGATACGCATTGATCCACCCCTGTCGGATCCGGATGCGCACGCTGACCGTTGAAATATCCTGATTCACCCCCTTTGCCTATTTTGAAGGCTAAATATAGACCCTCGTCCGCCATGCGCATTATCACTATCCTTCTCCTTTTGCTGACCTTATCCGCCGCGGATCTCCATGCACAACGCAAGAAACAACCAACAAGCCCTGCGCCCGCGGCACAGTCCATCGATACGGCTTTGCTCCACGGCCTCGACTGGCGATGCATCGGTCCGTTCCGGGGCGGCCGTTCGGCCGCGGTCACAGGCGTGCGCGGCAAGCCGAACCTGTATTATTTCGGTTCGACGGGAGGCGGCGTGTGGCGCACGAAAGACAGCGGCGAGACCTGGTCCAACATCTCGGACGGCTATTTCGGCGGCTCGATCGGCGCCGTCGAAGTGGCACCGTCAGATCCCAACGTCATCTACGTCGGCGGCGGGGAGAAAACCGTGCGCGGCAATGTATCCTACGGCTACGGCATCTGGCGGTCGGTCGACGCGGGCGAGACCTGGACGAAGGCCGGCCTGGCGGACGCACGCCACATCCCGCGTATCCGCGTGCATCCCGACAATCCCGACATTGTCTTCGCGGCCGTGCTCGGCGACCTGTTCAAGGACACCCCCGAACGCGGCATTTACAAGTCGACCGACGGCGGCCTCACGTGGCGACAGGTCCTCTTTGCCAACGAACGTGCCGGCGCGGTGGACCTCATCATCGATCCCGGCAACCCGCGCATCCTCTATGCCACGACCTGGCGCGTACACCGTTCGC
>CAYMLN010000671.1:0-1663 GCA_964391045.1 uncultured Saprospiraceae bacterium | reverse complement strand
AGCACAGATATCTATCTGACCACGCTTGCCAAGCCGTTGACCCGACAGTTGTTTTCCCACTATCGCCTGGTCGGCCTGGACAAGCAATCGTTTAACGAGCCGGGCAATCTCTACCGGTTTCTCGAACTTCACGCCGGCGGCGCCCTCGTCAACCGAATGACCTGGGGCGCGGAGGGATTCACCCCGCCTTCCGGCCTCGCCGAGTACCACCTCCTCTTGATGAAATCCACCAAACCCAAGTCATGAACGCCATGTTCCGCACCCTTTTATTCGCATTGTTCACCGCGCCTGTTATTGGGCAGGTACCGTTCAAATCCATCCAGGACCAACCCGATGCGCCGATCCCCGTGTTCAGCCCGGCCGTCAGCATCCCCCAGTCCATGACGCGGGGCGTCGCCGATGTGCAGTTCCGCACCATCAGCCTCGAGGGCGCAGCGCCGGCAACCGATCATATACGGTATCAACGCGTGACGCCGAACGGCAGCATCTGGATGGACCTCAAGCCCAACCAGCTCTGGTCCGCGCGGACGTCCGTGAAGGAGGTCATGCAGACCCTGTTCCCCGGTACGGCCGGCCGGACGAATCTTGAGGTCGATTGGCAGCTCGTGCGCGAAGACCATGACCCCCTGGGCATGACGCACATCCGCCTCCAACAGACGCTCGGCGGCTTGCCGGTCCATGGGCAGGATGTGATCCTCCATGCCCGCCACGGTGAGATCGAAAGCCTCAACGGGTATATCTGGACGGGCAGGATGCCCGCAACGATGCCAGAAGTGCGGCCGGATGCCGATGCATTAGCCGCGGCCCGGACGCATCTGTCGGGAGAAAACGTGGCCTTCGCCGACCTGGCGGACAACCCGCTTCTGCAGCAGGAAGACGACCAGGCACAACTGCTCTGGTTGCCCCTCGAAGGCGGCCTGCAACCTGCGTATCGCGTCCAGGTTCATCCCAACGCGATGGATCACTGGACGGTGTTCCTGCATGCCGGCAGCCTGGAGGTCCTCCAGGCTTATTCCGAGCTCTGTTCGTTCGCCCCGCGAAACATTGTCGAGCGGATCAATATTTCGGACGATGCCGGCCATCGCCACGCGGATGATGATCACATGAGCGCTCCGCCGCTCGACGGCGCGACGACGACGACCGACCAGGATCTCTTCGGCGTGGGCCGCACGATCAATGCCTGGCAGGTCGGGTCAAGCTTCTTCATGATCGACGCCAGCCGCACCTCGATGTTCAATCCGGGGCAGTCGGATATGCCCAACGATCCCGTCGGCGTCATCTGGACCATCGACGCGTTCAATACGTCGCCGGAGACCGAACAGTTTGAAGTGGGCCATTGCACCAATACGAGCAACAACTGGAAAGCCCTCGAGGTCAGCGCGCACTATAACGGCGGCCGGGCGTTCGAGTATTTCCGGCAAACGTTTAACCGCAACTCGATCAACGGCAACGGCGGCAATGTCATCTCGATCATTAACGTTGCCGAGGCCAATGGTTCCGGAATGGATAATGCCTTCTGGAGCGGGACAGCGATGTTTTACGGGAATGGCAACGTAGCGTTCCAGCCCCTCGCCAAAGGCCTCGATGTCGCAGGGCATGAAATGTCGCACGGCGTGATCGGCAGCACGGCCAACCTCGAATACGTGGGCCAGTCCGGCGCGCT
>CAYMLN010000670.1:0-1663 GCA_964391045.1 uncultured Saprospiraceae bacterium | reverse complement strand
GTGATGGTCATGAAGCCCTCCGCCCACTGCCGGATCTTCTCGCTGGTTGTATTCTCGTACCACCGCTTGAGCATGTTGACAATGCCCTCGGAGCCGAGGTCGAAGACGAAATCATGGCCGTAGATGTCCGGCGCTACGGTGGACCCCGGATGACCGCCGTAAAGAATGACCTGCATGGCCTCTTCCGGGATCTCGCCGACCGGGGTGGCGAAGCTGAACTTATATTTCTTGGCGATCTGCCGCAGTTGCTTGAAGGTGTGGTTGTCCCGCACTTCGCCAAACGGCGCGATGCCCTGGTCGTTGATACTGCGCGCCGGGTCCGGGATCACCTTGTCCATGTCGATGTCTGTGACCTCCCCAAGGCCGTTGCATGTGGGGCAGGCCCCGTAGGGCGAGTTGAACGAAAACGTATTGGGTGACGGCTCCTCGTAGGAAATGCCGGACACCGGACACATCAGGTGCCGCGAGTAGATCCGGGGCTGGTCCTCGCCCTGCCGCAAGACCATGAGCATGCCCTCCCCGAGCCGGAGCGCGGTGGACAGGCTGCTGATGATCCGCGCCTGCTTGTCCGGCTGTACGGACAGGCGATCGACGACGAGCTCGATATCATGGGTCTTGTAGCGGTCGACCTGCATCTTCGGCCCGAGGTCGAGGATCTCGCCGTCCACGCGGACCTTCGTATATCCCTGCTTGCGCAGCTGGTCGAAGAGCTCGCGGTAATGGCCCTTCCGGCCGCGCACGAGCGGTGCCAGGATCAGGATCTTGTCGTCGGCGTAATGCTCCAGCACGTGTGCGTGGATTTGGTCCTCGGTATACTGGACCATCTTCTCTCCCGTCACGTATGAATATGCGTCCCCGGCCCGGGCGAAGAGGAGCCGGAGGAAGTCGTAGATCTCCGTGATCGTCCCGACGGTCGACCGGGGATTCCAGCCGGAGGTCTTCTGCTCGATGGAAATGACAGGGCTGAGGCCGTCGATCTTCTCGACGTCCGGCCGCTCGATGCCGCCGAGAAATTGCCGGGCATAGGCGGAAAAGGTCTCCAGGTAGCGGCGCTGCCCTTCGGCATAGATCGTGTCGAAGGCGAGCGACGACTTGCCGCTGCCGCTGATGCCGGTGATGACGACGAGCTTCTCGCGCGGGATCCGGAGGTCGATCGACCGGAGGTTGTGCTCCCGGGCGCCGATCACCTCGATCCAGCCTTCTTCCGGATCGGCCACGGGAGGCGGCGGTGTTTTCTTCTTGCGTGCAGTGGCCATGGGCGGGGGGTAAAAAGTGTACAAAGGTACTGACCTCTGCGGCGTCGGGCAAGGACGACCCAACACCGGAATGGGCATGAGCCCCAACTCGATGATGCAATCGGCCCGACCCTGCGCAGGAAGAAAACACGGGAGGTAAACTTGACAAGATCTACCCGCCGGATTACATTTGACAAATGTTGTCAAACCTGGTCCCCCCGGATAAATCCCTGGGAGAAGTCATTCGCGATCTCCGTCGGGCAAAAGGCCTGTTGCTACGCGATGTGGCCACTGCCTCAGGCATTGACATCGCCATCCTCAGCAAGGCTGAACGCGGGGAACGGCGCTTCAGCCGTGACGCCGTGCTCAGGTTGGCCCGCCTCTTTGAGACCGACCCCAAGCCGCTACTGGTCATGATGATGCGCGAC
>CAYMLN010000669.1:255-1666 GCA_964391045.1 uncultured Saprospiraceae bacterium | reverse complement strand
CACGGGCTGTTCTGAGCGCCCTTAACTTTTAGCCGTGGCCTGTCCTTGCGGAAGGTCCACCGGCTGGACACGTGCATGGTCTTCCGATGGATTCGACCGGTCCTGGAAACCGCCGGCATCCAGGGCCAGGCATCCGGTGATAAACAAGGCATGCAGGAGTGCCGAAACGACAATGCCGCGGGTGCGGCTGGCCTGCTCGAGATCAGTGCGCATGACAATCAAGATTTGGTGGGTGGATGTTCCCCGATAGGCCGGATATTTACCGTGTCGTGGGAAGAAGAACGATGCGGGCCGATCGGCTATTGTCCGGCCTCGTGATCGCATGGTTTGCCTGACCGCATCATCCGAAATCCTGGAACGTGAATCCATCCCGACATCCTTACGACGCTGTGCAAGACGCCTGCAGGGCGTACAACGCGACCCTTGTGGCCGTCTGCAAGACCCGGACCGTCGAGGAGATCCTTGTCATTTATGGCATGGGCCAGCGGATCTTCGCCGAGAACCGCGTGCAGGAATTGGTCGCGAAAGCGCCGCTGCTCCCGGCCGACATCGAATGGCACCTGATCGGCCACCTGCAGACCAACAAGGTTCGCATGATCCTGCCTCACGTGGCACTCATTCATTCCCTTGACCGGGTCGGGCTTTGGGAAACCCTGGACAAGGAAGCCGAACGCCTTGGCCGTGAAGTCGACTGCCTCCTGCAGCTCAAGGTGGCACGCGAAGAATCCAAGTTTGGCTGGGCCTATGACGAACTCTGTCAGCAGCTGGAGGCGGGGCTGCATCACCAATTCCCGCATGTGGTCCTGCGCGGCATCATGGGCATGACCACGCTGACGGACGATCGGCAACAGGTGCGTGAGGAATTGCGCGAACTGCACGATTATTTCAAGCAGATCAAGGCGTCGTTCTTTCCGGCTGACGACCGTTTCACGATCTTGAGCATGGGGATGTCAGGCGATTACGCCATCGCGCTCGAGGAAGGCAGCAACATGATCCGCGTGGGGAGTTTACTGTTTGCGAAAGCGGCGGATTGACCGGCCTATTCCGCGGATTGCTGCGGCTGGAGCTTTTCTTCGTAATAGCGCACGAGCACGTCGCGGATGTTGTTGTACATCGGCATGTTGAGATTCGGCAACTCGCGGGGATCGAACCAGGCGGCATCCTGGATGCCCTCTTCCTTCTGCAGGACGAGCTGGTCCGGCGTTTGGGTCTGCATCAGGTACCACCGGGTGCGCTTGAGCGTGCGCATTCGGCTCATCATGTAGCAGTGGTATCCGTTGGCCAGCTTCTCGACGATGCGAAGGTCGGTCAGGCCAGTCTCCTCGCGCACTTCGCGGACGGCCGTCTGCGCCAGCGTCTCGCCCGGATCCTGCTTGCCCTTGGGGAGGTCCCAATGCCCGCGACGGAAGAT
>CAYMLN010000669.1:0-245 GCA_964391045.1 uncultured Saprospiraceae bacterium | reverse complement strand
CTTGCCGAACGGATTGATCACGAGGCCGCCGCCGGCGCGGATGTAGTTGTAGAGGGACTTGAAGTCCTTCCACAATTGCTCCACATCTTCCGCGAGGATGATGATGCCTTCGTGGTGCTTGTTCTTCTCGAGCAACTCGATGTAGTTGAGCAACATCTTGGGCTTGCCCCGGTACTGGGCATGGATCAGCGATCGCTCGAATGCGGTCTCCTTTTCGAGGTCATCATTTTGCGCCAGGATGAGCG
>CAYMLN010000668.1:0-1667 GCA_964391045.1 uncultured Saprospiraceae bacterium | reverse complement strand
GGGAGCACCGTTGCGCGGAAATATCAGCGCTCGATCCCCGGAATCCGTGTTGTCGATCCAACGGCAATTCCCGCCCTGACCCCGGCCCTTGCCCCAGATGAACAGGCAGTCAATGCCGCACCTGTCCATTTCGGCACGGAGGCTTTCCCATCGGCGGTCCCTCTCTGCGAGAGACAAGGTAGTGTGAGCCGTATTCGCCCGCCCGTCTCTGGGGAAAAATCGAGGATCCGCTACCACTTCCAGCTCCCCACCCTGACCGGGTCGTCAACGACCTTGTTGCACAACATGCCGATACCCTCGATCTCGGATTCGAGCACGTCCCCGGCGCGCAGATACAGCGAAGATGCATCTGCCTGCCCGAGCGCCTGACCCTCCGGCGTACCGGTAGTGATCAGGTCTCCGGGCTCCAGGGTCATCTGCGACACATAGGCGATCAGCTGCGGAATGTTCCAGATCATGTCCTTGGTGCAGCCGTCCTGCCGCAAGTGGCCATTGACGCGCGTCCGGATCCGCAGGTTCATCGGATCACGCACTTCGTCCATAGTGACAATCCATGGGCCTGTAGGGCAGAACGTGTCAAACATTTTCCCGAGTAACTGGTTCTTCGCGATGCGCTCGATCTTGACCACGTCGCGCGCCGAGACGTCATTGGCCACCATGTAGCCGTAGATCACGTCATACGCCTTCTCTTCGGGAACGTTCTTGCATTTCTTCCCGATTACGACCGTGAGTTCGGTCTCATAGTCGAGCTGCTTCACACACGCCGGCTTAACGATATCCCGGCTGGGGCCGATGATCGTATTGTTGGACTTGATCCACGCCGAAGGCACTTTCATCTCAGTATCGGAGCCAACTTGGCGAAGGTGTTCGCGGTAATTTCTGCCCACTGCGATGACTTTCCCGGGGCGCACCGGCGCGTGCAACCGGCATTCCGCGAGCGGAGTGAAAAGCGGTTCGCCGTCTAGGCCCTTCGCGGCAGGATCGCTTTTAAACAGATCACCAAGATACGATGCTGCGGAAACGGCCAGCTCACCGGCAGGCGAGCCGTTCTTCAAAAAAGAAACGATATCGTCGCCGCAACGCAGCTTCGCCAGCTCGCGCGCCTGAGGATCTCCTGCATTCTCCGAGAGATAACGCGCACAACCCGCCCTGAAGTCAGCCATCATGTCGCCTGGAAGCAGTATCCCGGTTCTGGCGAAACTCGTCGATTCACTTTTAGCGTTATAACGCGCGATCCTCATCACTCCTCCTGTTGCAATCATGTCCGGGAATTCCGGGAAACCGGGCGCCGTTCCGGCAAACCGCGCCCTCCGGTCAGGCCACCTGGTCGATACGCTCGTGATCCAGCAGGGCCATCAATGCAGCCGCATTGTTTTCAACGTGTTTTTTGGCTATCTCTTCTGCGGCACCTGCATTGCGCGCACGCACTGCCTTGAGCAGAGCCTTCAGTTCGCGAATGGTTGACGCGGATCGGCCGGGCATCCGCTTGGGATGCATCAGGCCCAGTGCACGCCAGCGGGAGATCCTTGCGTTCAGCGTTTTCAGGATCGAACAGAGAACCTCGCTGTCCGCCCCCTCGAAGAGCACGTCATAAAAGCGGTCCTTACTTTCCAGCACGAGTTTTACGTCGCCGCTCTGGTATGCGTCCTCGACAAGTTTCAACTCCC
>CAYMLN010000667.1:0-1670 GCA_964391045.1 uncultured Saprospiraceae bacterium | reverse complement strand
TCTCCATCGAGATCGGCTCCTTGGCGATCTTCAGCACCTTGCGCACCTTGTCCTCCGGCATGTCCATGCGGACGGCCAGCTCGTCGGGTGTCGGCTCGCGGCCCATTTCCTGCAGCATCTGGCGGGAAATGCGGTTGAGCTTGTTGATGGTCTCGATCATGTGGACCGGGATGCGGATCGTGCGGGCCTGGTCGGCGATGGAGCGGGTGATGGCCTGGCGGATCCACCAGGTCGCGTAGGTGGAGAACTTGTAGCCCCTGCGGTATTCGAACTTGTCCACGGCCTTCATGAGGCCGATGTTGCCCTCCTGGATCAGGTCCAGGAACTGCAGGCCGCGGTTGGTGTACTTCTTGGCAATGGAGATCACGAGCCGCAGGTTGGCCTCGACCATCTCCTTCTTCGCGCGGCGGGCCTTGGCCTCGCCGATCGACATCTCCCTGTTGATCTCCTTGATGTCGGGGATCGACAGGTGGGCTTCCTCGCCGATCGCCTGGAGCCGCTTCTGGGCCTTCTGTATCTCCTCCCGCATCTTCAGCAGGGCGGAAGAATGCTTGCGCTTGGCCTTGATGTGCTTGTCGACCCACTTCAGGTTCGTCTCGTTGGCCGGGAACGTGGCCAGGAAGTCCTTGCGGGGCATGCCGCAGTCACGGACGCAGATCTGCATGATCTTGCGCTCCTGGTTGCGGATGTTGGCCACGGTGTCGCGCAGTGAATTGGCCAGCTGGTCGAAGAGCCGCGGGGCCAGCTTGAGCTCCATGATCTCCGCCGCGAGCTTCTCGCGGGCCTTCACGACCTTCTTGTCGTTGGGGCCGATCTTGTCCATGTCCGCGATCACGCGCTTGTGCCGGCGGAAGATAGATTGCAGGCGCTTTTCAGCCTCGGCCGGATCCGGCCCCAGGTCCTCTTCCTCGGCGTCGGCAACGTCGCTGTCGTCGTCGGTTTCCGGCTCGTCCGCTGCCGCGACCGGCTCCCGGGGAGCCGGCGGCGCAATCTCGTCGGGGGCATTGGGATCGATGAAGCCGGTCAGCACGTCCTGGAGGCGCGCTTCACCCGCCTGGACCGGGGCGTAAGCCCGGGCCAGGACCTCGACGGTCGGCGGGAACATGGCCACCGACTGCTTTACCTGGTCGAGGCCTTCCTCGATGCGCTTGGCGATGCGGATCTCGCCTTCGCGGGTGAGAAGCTCGACGGTCCCCATTTCGCGCATGTACATGCGGACCGGGTCAGTGGTGCGACCGAACTCGCTGTCAACCGTGGCGATGGCCTGGGCGGCTTCCTCGGCGGCTTCATCGTCGGTCGCAACGGGCGCGTCGGACAGCAGTATCGACTCGGCGTCCGGTGCCTTCTCGTACACCGTGATGCCCATGTCGTTGATCATGTTGACGATGTCTTCGATCTGCTCCGGATCGACGATGTCGTTCGGCAGGTGATCATTGACCTCGGCGTAGGTGAGGTAACCCTGCTCCTTGCCGCGGGCAATCAGGAGCTTCAGCTGGGATTGCTGTTCGGTAGTTGTGTTCGGCTCACTCACTCGTCAGCCCTCAGCGGTAAACTGGATAAAAGCCGGTCATTGTACAGGACGCCCCTCACCCTCCCCAAGGAGAATGCGGCCGCGGAACTGGTCCTGCCTGTCGGAAATCGTTACGTACTCATCGGCACGGCGGGTCCGG
>CAYMLN010000666.1:0-1672 GCA_964391045.1 uncultured Saprospiraceae bacterium | reverse complement strand
GCCGTCTTCCGTCGGTTGCGCGCAGAAGAAGAGGTAATCGTGTGTTTCATGATTGAGCACCGCATCGATCGACGGGATGCCGGGCATGAAGATCGGTCCGGGCGGCAAGCCGACGTTGCGATAGGTGTTGTACGGCGAGTCGATGTCCAGGTGGCCGTACATCACGCGGCGGATCTCAAAGTCCCCGATGGCGAAGACGACCGTCGGATCCGCCTGCAAGGGCATGCCGGTCTTGAGCCGGTTGAGGTAGACGCCGGCCATGCGGGGCTTTTCCGGATCGTGGTTCGTCTCCTTCTCGATGATGGAGGCCAATGTGTAGACCTCTTCCCGGCTAAGGCCGGTGGCGGTGCGCCGGGCTTCCCGGTCCTCGGTCCAGAACCGGTCGTACTCCTTGAGCATGCGTTTGCAGAATTCCTCGGGCGTTGTCGTCCAATAGAACTCGTACGTGTTTGGGATGAACCGGGTCAACCGTGTTTCCTTTCTCGTGCCCGCCAGGGAGTCGAAACGGGTGTCCAGGAATTGCGCCAGGTCAAGGGAGTCGAATTCAAACTTGTTCGCGACCCGGCCGCAAAGCTGGTCGATGGTACGCACATTCTGGATAGTGACCTGGAGCGGGGATTGACGGCCTCCGCGCAGCAGGCTGACGACGGTGCGGTTACCGGCATGTGCGGGGATCTTGTACCGGCCACGGCGGATGGATTCGCCCGCATAGCCCATCTTTTCGGCGGTCCAGCGGAATGAACGTTCGTCCCGCAGCAGCCCATGCACCAGCAAGCTGTCTATGACTTGCTCCAGCGTCGCGCCCGATGGGACCAGCACGTACGGATCGTCAAGTGTCGCCGGCGTGTTGGGGCGGATCGCGTTTCGATAGACGGAATATCCGCCGATCGTGGCCAGGACGAGGATGACGGCAGCAAGGCCGGCCCAGAAGCGTTTCATGACGTGGCGATAGCGAGAATGTGGAGACGGATCAGTACTGTTCCTTGGCATTGGGGAAATCACCCGACCGGACATCCTGCACATAGTTCATGACGGCTTTATGGATGTCGTCGTACAGGTTCAGGTACCGACGGAGGAATCGGGGATGGAAATCGTGGGTCAGGCCAAGCATGTCGTGGACGACAAGAACCTGGCCGGACGTGCCGGCTCCCGCACCGATGCCGATCGTCGGGATGGCCAGCGAATCCGTCACCTCGCGGGCGAGGTCAGCGGGGATTTTCTCGAGGACAAGGGCAAAGCACCCGATCTCCTGGAGCATGAGCGCGTCCTGCTTGAGCTTGCGGGCCTCCTCCTCCTCGCGGGCACGCACCGTGTAGGTTCCAAACTTGTAGATCGATTGGGGCGTGAGGCCCAGGTGCGCCATGACGGGGACGCCGGCCGTCAGGATCCGGCAGACGGATTCCCTGATCTCTTCGCCGCCTTCCAACTTCACCGCGTGGGCGCCGGATTCCTTCATGATCCGGACTGACGACTCGAGGGCGAGCTTGCTGTTGCCCTGGTAGGAGCCGAAGGGCAGGTCGACGACTACGAGTGCCCGCTTGACCGCCCGGACGACGCCCGAGGCGTGGTAGATCATCTGGTCCAGCGTGATGGGCAGGGTGGTCTCATGGCCGGCCATGACGTTGGAGGCACTGTCGCCCACGAGGATGATATCGATGCCGGCATCATCCAG
>CAYMLN010000665.1:0-1673 GCA_964391045.1 uncultured Saprospiraceae bacterium | reverse complement strand
GTGGACGGACATGGCAGCGCGATTGAGCGGGCGAATGGATATGGAAAACCAAAGATACGGGACGGCCTCCGATTGCCGGCCGGTGTCGCGCAGGCGACGGCGCGCTTCCGGGGAGGGCCGGATACGGTTGAAAAGTCTATTTTCGCGGCATGAAATGGATCCCCGGGGTCATCTTGGCCGCCACCTTGTTTACCGCATGTGACAATGAACTGGTCGTGACCGCACCGTGGAAAGACATCCCCGTGGTGTGGGGCATGCTGTCCAAGAGCGACACGTCCCATTACATCCGCGTAGAGAAGGCCTTCCTGGATCCGAACACGTCCGCGTTCACCATCGCCCAGATCCCGGATTCGCTCTACTACGAGAATGCCGCGGTCAGCCTGCGCCGCGTATCGACCAACACGACATTCCCATTGGCCAGGGTCGATGGCGCCCTTGAAGGATTTCCTCGCGACACCGGCATCTTCGCCGACTCGCCCAACTACCTGTACAAGATCAAGGCCAGTGCCCTCAACCTGGTCGTCGGCGAGGTCTACGAATTGCGCGTCGAGCGCGGCGAAGGCAAGGAACTCGTGACGGCCCAGACCATCGTGCTCCCGCCTGCCCGCTTGCGCAACCCGGTCAAAGGCGCCGCATTGACTTTCCGCAATACATCCAACACGAATTTCAATTGGGATCCCATCCAGGATGTGGGGATCTACGACTTCCAGGTCAATTTCCATTACCGGGAAAGGTCGCCGGCCACCGGCAACATCTTCACACCCCGGTCCATCCAGTGGACGGAGGCCCAGAACCTGACCACCGACGAGTACAACATGCCCGGCGCCAACTTCTACAATGCCCTTGCGGCAGGTATCGAGGAAGATCCCCAGGCCACACGCCTGTTTGACAGCCTCGACGTCTTCATCTGGTGCGCCGGCAGGGAATTGCAGGAATTCATCCGCATCACGGAAGCGAATACCGGCATTACCAGCACACAGGACTTTCCAACGTACACCAACCTCAAGCCGAACGGCGTCGGGTACGGCATCTTCACCTCGCGCAATCTCTCGCGCAATACCGGTTTCGGGCTCAGCCAACAGTCGCTGGATTCGCTGCGGAACGGGTCGATCACAGGGGATCTGAACTTCCAATAAGGAGAAGCAGGAAGATTCCTGACGGAATTGATCTTAAGGCCCACCCGTTTCCCGGCTGAGTTCAAGTCGATGGCTGGTGCTTTCCATTGAGGAAGGTTAGTATCAAGCCGTATTTAACGCAGGAGTGGCTGTCGTTTTGGCAGTAGATGAGGCGTTTTCCTGACAGATCGAATGAGCGGAATCACCTTTTGTCAGGGCCGCGGCCGGATTTCCGGCATGGCATACCGCTTGATGAGACGAGGTGAGAATTGACTTCGAATCAACACAGCAAACCACCAGAACTATGAGCAAAATTATCGGCATCGACCTGGGTACGACCAACTCCTGCGTCGCGGTGATCGAGGGCAACGAGCCCGCCGTCATCGCCAATGATGAAGGACGTCGGACGACCCCCTCGATCGTGGCGTTCCTCGACAACGGCGAGCGCAAGGTCGGGGATCCCGCCAAGCGCCAGGCGATCACCAATGCCCGCCGCACCGTCTAGTCGATCAAGCGCTTCATGGGCGGTCGCTTCAGCGAATCGCAGAAGGAAGCCGG
>CAYMLN010000664.1:0-1676 GCA_964391045.1 uncultured Saprospiraceae bacterium | reverse complement strand
AGATCCGGAAGATATCCGAGCACAGCAACCGGCTGGTGCAGAGCATGTCGGAGATCATTTGGGCCATGAACGCACGATTCGACAACGCCGAGAGCCTGTCTGGATACCTTCGCCGATATGCGTCCGAGTACCTGGAGGAGCGTGGCATGGCGATGATATTCACCGTCGAGGGCAAGGAGATTGACGCGATCGTCGTACGCGGCGAAAAGCGAAGGAATGTTTTCCTTGTCTTCAAGGAACTCCTGCATAATGCGGTCAAGTATTCAGGCGCCGAACGACTTGATATCCGGCTCATCGCAGGTCCCGAACTCATGCTCTCAATAGCGGAATCCGGCGGACGAGGATTCGATACTGATGCAGCGCAGTCAGCGGGCAACGGGCTTTACAATTGCCGCAAACGCATGCGCAGCATGGACGGTTCGCTTGAACTTGAGCGAACGCAAGACGGCATGATCGCGGTACTCCGAATGCCCCTTGAGGACCCTGCTGTGCCGATAGATGCTCCGGATGGCCCGCCAGGCAACTTCCCCCGCACATAAACAAGATCGTTTATCACACCCCATCTGCCCGACGGGGTTTGGCTCGTCCCACCAAGCAGTCATCCATCGCCTTTCTGGATAACATTGAAGAGCGTTGCCCTGTTGCCACTCCTTGCAGGAAGAATGGTATGCGCGTCGGCAGTGGCCGTTGCTCCGGATTCGACGGTTTCTTCCAGCCATGATGACCTGATCCCGGAAAGGTCAATGACCAGCCTCCGGTCAGTTTCCTATGCTCCGACACATGGATAATGACAGGTCTGTGATGACGCGCTCATCAACTTCCGGAAGCGGACGCATGCACCCTGTCCCCCTGTCTCCCTGTCTCCCTGTCCCCTCCAGTCATCGGATTTCCTTCTAAAACATGAGGACTTCGTTATATACGAACACGATTAAAATGAGTAATTTTGTTACTCAAGCACCGGAACACCCGTGATCGAGACGCTGATCTCCTCCAAGACCCGGATCAAGCTGTTGTTGAAGTTCTTCCTCAACAGCCGCGCCCGCGCGTACCTGCGCGGGCTCGAAGCCGAGTTCGGCGAATCGACCAACGCCATCCGCCAGGAGCTCAACCGCTTCGAGAAGGCGGGCATGCTCCGGTCCTATACGGAAGGCAATCGCAAGTACTTCCAGGCCAATACGGATCACCCGCTCTATAACGAGATCCACAACCTCCTGGTTAAGTACATGGGCGTCGACACGATCATCGACACGGTCGCCCAGCGCCTCGGGGAGGTCCGCGAGGTCTACCTCATCGGCGCGTTTTCAAATGGCAAGGACAGCCCGGTCATCGACCTGCTCTTTACCGGCGACATCAATGAGGAATACCTCGTACACCTCATCCGGAAGGCGGAAGACCTGATCCAGCGCGAGATCCGCCACATCATCTACCGGACATCGCAGCTCGGGGAGATCCCGTGGACATCCTACGATCCTAAACCGCTCCTGCTATGGTCGAGAGAAGGCTGACGGATCATCTTGAACAGGGGGGCGCACGCTCCGCAGCGGCGTCCGCCGGACAGCCGCTGCCCTGGCACGTCCTGCGCACAAAGACCAAGTGCGAGAAGTTCGTCCGCGACCAGCTCCTCGCCCGCGGCTTTGACGCCTATGTGCCCGTGACCCGCCGCATGGCCCGCTACG
>CAYMLN010000663.1:0-1682 GCA_964391045.1 uncultured Saprospiraceae bacterium | reverse complement strand
AGTTTTCCCGAGTACCTCGCCGGAGAGGGAGCAGTCGAGCCCGCCGTGGCGCGCACGCTCTCCTTCATCTCCATCGGCTTGTCCCTCCCTGTGATCGGCTACGCGGCGCAGGAATTTTTCGCCAACGCATGGGCGGGACTCAAGAACCGCTACCTCAATATCGACGCACCCGTCGCGCTGGCCCTGGTCATCACGTTTGGCCGCAGCCTGTACGAGATCCTTTCGGGCACCGGACCGGGCTACCTGGACAGTCTCAGCGGTATCGTCTTCTTCATGCTGATCGGCCGCTGGCTGCAGGACAAGACCTACCGCACCATCTCCTTTGACCGGGATTACCGGTCGTTCTTCCCGATCGCCGTCGACGTCGTGCGGCCGGACGGAGTCGTCTCCTGCCCGATCCAGGACCTTAAGGTCAACGACGTGATGCGCATTCATCACGACGAGCTCATCCCGGCCGATGCGATCGTTTCAAAGGGCCATGCGTCTATCGATTACAGTTTCGTCACCGGGGAGAGCGTACCCGTGGCCGTCGAGAAAGGCGAGATCGCCTACGCGGGCGGGCGCCAGACGGAAGGCATCCTGGAACTCGTCGTCGTCAAGGAAGTCTCGCAATCCTATCTTACCGGGTTGTGGAACCGCGTCCGGGAGACGTCGGACTTCACCGCCTCACCGCGATTTGTCGACACGCTCAGCCGGTATTTCACGTACGTCGTCTTCGTCATCGCGGCGCTGGCGGCTGCCTGGTGGCAGTGGCAGGGCCAACCGACCCTGATGTGGAACGCCCTTACGACGATCCTGATCGTCGCCTGCCCCTGCGCGCTCCTGCTCGCCGCTAACTTCACCCGCGGCAACATCGTGCGCATCCTGGCCCGGGAAAAATTCTACCTGAAGAACGCGGACGTCCTCGAGCGCCTCGCCTCGGCCGACCACATCGTCTGGGACAAGACCGGTACCCTGACTGCCAACCAGCGCATGGAGGTCGCCTACGCGGGCGATCCGCTGACGACGCGTCAAAAACAACAGATCGCTGGGCTCCTTGTCCATTCCACGCATCCGCTCAGCCGGGCGGTCCTGCGCGAACTGGCGGTCGACACCCCGGATCCCGCGACCCACTTCAAGGTCGTGCCCGGACAAGGGATCGAAGGATGGGTCGACGACCTTCATATCAAGATCGGCTCGCCCGCCTTTACCCACACACGCACCGCCGGACCGGCCGGAAGCCTGGTCAGCATCAGCATCGACCAGCGACCCGTCGGCGTCTTCACGGTCCGCAACCAATACCGGCCGGGTATCTTCAGCGTCCTGCAACGCCTGAAGAAAAATTACACCCATTCGGTGCTGTCCGGCGACAACGACAGCGAGGCCGACACGCTGCGCCATCATCTTGGCAACGACATCGCGCTGGCGTTCAACCAGTCCCCGACCAACAAGCTGGATGATGTCAGGCGCCTGCAAACGACGGAAGGACACAAGGTCATCATGGTCGGCGACGGGCTCAACGATGCCGGCGCCCTGCAGGAAAGTACCGTCGGGATCGCCATCAGCGAGGCGGACAATCCATTCACCCCGGCCGCCGACGCGATCCTGCACGCATCGAGCCTGCCCAACCTGGACCGGATGCTGGCCTTCGTTCGCGAGAGCAAGCGCATCATCATGTTCACCTTCGCCGTGTCGATCGTGTA
>CAYMLN010000662.1:0-1686 GCA_964391045.1 uncultured Saprospiraceae bacterium | reverse complement strand
ATCGCCGGCCGCCTCGCGTGGCTGGATGACAACATGCCCGGGGAATGCGCGCCGGTGACGGCTGTCGAGCCGGTCCCCGCGGCCGGCCAACTTCATGTGGCGCCGAATCCCGCGAATGATGCGGTATTCCTTTCCATGCCCGGCATGCCGGATACCCCGGTTCGCGTAAACGTATTCGACGGTGTCGGCAAGCACTGCATGACGCGGACGATGTCGATGCCCGGCACATTGGACGTCTCCGGACTTGGAAACGGCCATTACATGATCAGGATAGCCGATGCATCGGGACAAGCCGCGGCTGGCCGATTGATCATCGCCCGCTAGCCTCGGTCATGCCTGGTCGAACAGCCCGCGGTTGAGGGCTTCCAGCGCCTCCTTTTTGTAGCGGGATTCGACCAGCACGGAGATGTTGCTCTCGCTTCCGCCGGAGGAGATCATCCGGATCGGGATGCTGCGCAACGGCTCGAGGACCTGGACGGCGATTCCTTTGTCTTCCTTTCGGAACGAACCAACGACGCAGAGGATGCTCAAGTCTCGGTCGACCGTCACCGTGCCGATGTTTGACAGGTCGGCGATGATGGCGTCGAGGCGGGACGTGTCGTCGATGGTCAGGCTCACGGCGACCTCCGAGGTCGTGATCATGTCCACAGGTGTGCGATGGTGCTCGAAGACCTCGAAGATCCGGCGTAGAAACCCGTACGCCATGAGCATGTGGGACGAGCGGATATTGATCGCCGTAATGCCGTCCTTCGCCGCGACGGCCCTTGGACCACCGGGACCCGCGACGGCATCGTGGCGGATCACCGTGCCGGGCGCCGACGGATCGAGCGTGTTGAGCAGGCGGATCGGCACACCGGCCTGGCGGGCCGGACGCACGCACAAGGGATGTAAGATTTTTGCGCCGAAGTACGCAAGCTCAGCAGCCTCGGCATAGGTCAGTTCGTCGACGCGTCGGGTCTGCTTGACAATGCGCGGATCGTTGTTGTGCACGCCGTCGATGTCGGTCCAGATCTGGATCTCCGCGGCGTCGATCGCCGCGCCGATGACCGTCGCCGTGTAGTCGCTTCCCCCGCGACGGAGATTGTCGGCATCACCGGCCTCGTTGCGACAGATGTAGCCCTGGGTGATGTAAAGGGCATGTTCACCGGCGTTATGCAGCACGTCCGCGAGCAGTAACCGGATTATGGGCATATCGGGTTCGCCCTCGCGCGTGCGCATGAAATCGAGCGCCGGGATCAGGGCGGCATCCGTTCCACGCGCCTGCATATACAGGTGAAAGAGCCCCGTGGACGTCAACTCCCCGAACGCGACGAACCATCGTTCGTCTCGCGGTCTCGGATGATGAAGGGCGGCCCGCAGCTCGTCGAGGTAGCCGGCTACCATTCGCTGCGCGGCCTCCCGCGATCCGGGGCTTTCAAGGAGTTCGGCGATGATACCGTCATAAATTCCCCGCATCTCGTCGAGCAGTTCGATCCCCTGCGCTTCTGCCGACTGGCTCAGCCGGATGAGCCGGTCCGTCATGCCTGAGACGGCCGAGAGCACGACGATATCGGCGAGATAGCCGGGCTTCAGCACGCCCTTGCGGTCCTCCATGAATTCGACCCAGGCGCCGTTCCTCGTATAGGCGGCCAGCGTCTCGTGCAGGGAAAGCCGCTCGTCCTTCATGCCGTCCTTCCAGACGGTGCG
>CAYMLN010000661.1:0-1691 GCA_964391045.1 uncultured Saprospiraceae bacterium | reverse complement strand
AAGCGGTTCCCTTCCGATAGCCGCTACCCCTATCTTTGCCCAGATAAACGACCGAAGACCCATGAAACGAAAGGACTTCCTCCGCAACAGCCTGCTGGGCACCGGCATGCTGGTCACCTCCGGCGCCGCCGCCCGCCTCGGGGAGAACGACATCGACGAACTCCGCCCGCTCGACCCCGTGGGCTTCAACCATATTCCAAATCCTGACACCCCTATCATGGCCCACACCGTCCTCCACCGCTCCGCTACCCGCGGCGAAGCCAACCACGGCTGGCTGCAGAGCCGCCACACGTTCAGCTTCGCCAACTACTACAATCCCGACCGGATGCACTTCGGCGTGCTGCGGGTGCTCAACGACGACATCGTCGCGCCGGGACGCGGCTTTGGCACACACCCCCACGACAACATGGAGATCATCTCCATCCCGCTGGAAGGCGACCTCGAGCACAAGGACAGCATGGGCAACGTGTCGGTCATCCGCCACGGCGACATCCAGGTCATGAGCGCCGGCACGGGGATCACCCACTCCGAATTCAACAAGAATGCGGACAAGACCGTCAAGTTCCTCCAGATCTGGGTCTTCCCCAACAAGCGAAACGTGACGCCCCGGTACGACCAGATGACGCTCGACCTCGCCGACCGGAAGAACAAATTCCAGCAGATCGTATCGCCCAACCCGAATGACGCCGGGGTCTGGATCCACCAGGACGCATGGTTCCACCTGGGCACCTTCGACGCAGGCCGGTCGGGGCAGTACGCCATCCGCAAGCCCGGCAACGGCGTCTATGCGTTCATGCTCAGCGGTGAGGCGGAGATCGCGGGACAATCCCTCGGGCCGCGCGACGGCCTCGGGATCTGGGACACCGACACGATCGCGTGGAAAACGATCTCGGAGAAGGCCGACATCCTGCTCATGGAGGTGCCGATGGCCCTCGACATGAAGGGATAGCCGTACCGGCCGTCCGCGGTGTCACGGTTCGGGTTGATTTTCAGCGGATTCCAGTGTGCGCCCGTGAACATTTGCCCGTTTCATGCATTTTAGCATTCGAAACGCAAACCCAATCATCTTACAAAACACGCAATCATGTCTGAGACAACCGCAGCCCCTACCCAGGTCAAATGGACCATTGACAAGGCCCACAGCGAGGTCAGCTTCAAGGTCAGGCACCTCATGATCACCAACGTGAAGGGCATATTCCGTGATTTCGACGCCAGCATCTATACGACCGATGAGGACTTCATGACGGCCGAGATCGACTTCTGGATCGACGCTTCCTCGATCTATACGGCCGACGAGGCCCGGGACAACCACCTGCGCAGCGCCGATTTCTTCGACGTGGAAAATCACAAGCAGATCCACTTTACCGGAAACACGTTCGAGAAGGTCGACGACGACGGCAGCTACACGATCTACGGCGACCTCACGATCAAGGGGATCAAGCACCAGGTCAAGCTGGATGTGGAGTTTGGCGGCGTCATGAAGGATCCCTGGGGCAACCACAAGGCCGGCATCACGGTCAACGGCAAGATCAACCGGAAGGACTGGGGACTCAACTGGAATGCCGCCCTCGAGACCGGCGGTGTCCTCGTGAGCGACGAAGTGCGGATCTCCGCCGACTTCCAGCTGGTGCGTCAGAGCTGATTTGATTTTCATCAATGTTGTCCAGGAGTTGCGCCCCCGGACATGCAAT
>CAYMLN010000660.1:0-1695 GCA_964391045.1 uncultured Saprospiraceae bacterium | reverse complement strand
CGGAAGAACGATGTCGTGCGGCAAACCTGCAACGGCGTGCAGTTCCTGATGAAGAAGAACAAGGTCGACGTCTACCACGGCACGGGATCGTTTGTCGACGCGACCCATGTCCGCGTGACGGCGAAGGACGGCAGTGAACAGGTGCTCGAGACGAAGTATGCGATCATCGCGACAGGGTCGAAGCCGATCACGCCGGCCGCCATGGGATATGACAAGCAGCGGGTCATCACGTCGACTGAAGCGCTCAACATCACGGCGCTCCCGTCGCACATGGTCATCATCGGCGCGGGCGTTATCGGCCTGGAACTTGGGTCCGTTTTCGCTCGTCTCGGGACGAAGGTCGAGGTGGTCGAATACATGGACGTCATCCTGCCAGGCATGGACCGGGACTGCGCAAAGGAGCTTCAGCGTTCGCTCAAGCGACTGGGCGTGACCTTCCATCTCAGCCATGAAGTCCTGTCCGTGAAGGGCACGAAGACCAAGGCCAAGGTGACGATGAAACCGCGCGCGGGTGGCGACGAGATCTCGATCGAAACCGATTACTGCCTCATCGCTATCGGCCGCCGGGCCTACACGGACGGACTCGGCCTGGAGAATGCCGGTGTCGCCGTTGACGACCGCGGGAAAGTCATTGTTGACAATCACCTGCGGACGAATGTCCCGAACATCTATGCCATCGGCGACGTCGTCAAGGGCGCGATGCTTGCGCATAAGGCTGAAGAGGAAGGGATCTTCGTGGTCGAAGCGCTTGCCGGGCAGAAACCGCACATCGATTACAATCTCATTCCCGGCGTCGTCTATACCTGGCCGGAAGTAGCTGCTGTCGGCAAGACGGAGGAAGCGCTCAAGGCGGATAATATTCCCTACAAAGTGGGCAAGTTCCCGATGAAGGCCCTGGGCCGTTCGCGCGCGAGCGGGGACACCGACGGGCTCATCAAGGTGATCGCGCATGCCGATACGGATGAGATCCTCGGTGTACACATGTGCGGTGCGCGGGCGGCGGACATGATCATGGAAGCGGTGGCCTTGATGGAGTTCCGGGCGTCTGCCGAGGACATGGCCCGCATCTCGCATCCCCATCCGACATTTACCGAGGCCATCAAGGAAGCCGCGCTCGACGCGACGGCCGGCCGGCCCTTGCACATCTGATCTTGTCGCTGGTTGTCCCTCGTTGAGCCGACCTTGTCGATCCTGCCAACGTGCTAGCGCGAGTTTGGAAATTCGTACGCCACGCCGAAGACATAGCCGTAGTCGGTCTTGGACGTCCCCGTCGCGGGTGACTTCGCGTCGAAGTTGTGGTAGAACTCGATCTCGAGGTTCAGGTTATTGACGATCTCCCAGGATATCGTCATGTCGCCGTCGAGACGATACCGGCCGGCCTGGTTGAGGCTGTAGTACCCGGTCTCGTTGAACGTGAGCGAAAGATTGGGTTTGCTGAATGAAAACAAGCTATACGAAGCGCGTACGACGACTTCCTGGTTGAAGCTCTCCGCGCGCTCCTGGTTCAATTCCTGGTTGAGGGCAACACCGCCGAGGACGATGCCTTGCTGCTTGCGGGACCGCAGGATCTTGTACCCGTTACCCAACGTTTGTTGCCAGCGCCGGAGGAGGCCGAGTTCCAGGTTGCGCTGGTAGCCGAACGCTGCACCCCATGAGAACGGACCTTCAAAGTAGTATGTGTAGCCCAGCGAGGCG
>CAYMLN010000659.1:0-1709 GCA_964391045.1 uncultured Saprospiraceae bacterium | reverse complement strand
GAAGCGGATGATCTCGTCCGTGCAGAGGTTGGGCTCGATCGAGGAGATGCGGAACCGGCTGATTGTGTCCACGTCATCGAGGGCACGGATCAGGTCGATGAACATCGCCTCCTTCTTCGGCCGCGTGCCTTCGATCACCTGCGTGCCGTTGCCGAAATCGCCGATGTTGACGCCGGTGAGGACGATCTCGCGGATGCCCGACCGGCCGATCGCCGTGGCCTGCTCGACGATGTCGGGAATGCGGGCGCTGCGGCTCTGGCCGCGCGCCTGCGGGATGGTGCAGAACGTGCACTTGTAGTCGCAGCCGTCCTGGACCTTGAGGAAGGAGCGCGTGCGATCGCCTTGCGAGTGGGCCGGATGGAAGGTGTCGGCCAGGTGGATCTCGCCGGCGCGAATGCCCGCCGTGGTATCGGGCCCGTCGAGGGCGTCCAGGTAATCGAGGATCCTGAATTTCTCGGCTGCGCCGAGGACAAGATCAACCCCTTCGATCGAGGCGATCGCTTTTGGTTTCAACTGGGCGTAACAGCCCATGACGACGATACGTGACTGGATGTTGCGCCGATGGGCCTGGCGAACGTACTTGCGGCATTCCCGGTCGGCGTTTTCGGTGACCGAGCAGGTATTGATGACGTAGACGTCGGCCTCGGCGTCGAAGGGAACCACGGCATACCCGCCTTGCTCAAACTGCCGGCGGGCCGAAGAGGTCTCGGCAAAATTGAGCTTGCAGCCCAGTGTATGGAAGGCGACGGTACGGGGCGTGGTCACGGCACGAAATTATTGAACCGTCCCGATCGGTGCGATGACGATTCGATCCGAAATGGCGATCAGTCGGCCTTGACGCCGGAGACGAGCAGGGAAACCTCGTTGTTCAGTACCTCGATGAAGCCTTTCTCGATCCGGATCGATGCCTTGGCGCCCTGGGCGGTCTTGTAGCGCACTTCGCCTTCGCCGAGGGCGGCGACGATGGGTGCGTGGTTGTCAAGCACTTCGAAGCGCCCACCGAGGGCCGGCACGTTGACCGAAGTCACAGGGCCGTTGAACAGCTCGCTATCGGGCGTCAGGATGGTCAGGTTCATGTCGGGACCGCTTTGGGGGTTACTGGCCGGATTCCTTGAGCATGCGCTTGCCGTCCTCGATGGCCTCGTCGATGGAGCCCTTCAGGTTGAAGGCGGCTTCCGGATACTGGTCGACTTCTCCATTGAGGATCATCTTGAAGCCGCGGATCGTCTCCTCGATGGGCACGAGCGCGCCCGGCTTGCCGCGGACCTCGGGTGGACAGCCGCTCAATCGACGGAGGTCAACACCTGGGTCACCGCAGGCACGGCCATAGTGGCCTTTGCGATCGGCCCGATTGTGGATCGGGTCGGACGCCGCAAGGGCATTCTGATTGCCGTGGCCGGGGCTGCCGTGGCCTCGTTGCTGACTGCAGCGGTCGGCTGGGTCGTCGGCCTGGCAGCGGGGCTCGGGTTCGTTTTCCTGGTCCTCGTTCGCTCGCTGGCCGGCCTGGGATACGCAGAACAGGCCATCAACGCCGCCTACCTCAACGAGATGTTTGCCCACAACAGTGACCCGGCCAAGGCCAAGCGCCGCGGGCTGATCTATTCTCTGGTGCAATCCGGCTGGCCGGTCGGTTCCGTGCTGGCAGCCGCGTCCGTCTATCTGCTGTTCCCCATCGGTGGATGGCAGCTCTGCTTCGTCGTTGCCGCCCT
>CAYMLN010000658.1:0-1730 GCA_964391045.1 uncultured Saprospiraceae bacterium | reverse complement strand
GATGTATGTGTTTTCCTGGAACGGATTCTGCGTGAGGGTATGGATCGTGTGGGCCATGGGCGCTTGAATTGCGGGCCAAAGATAGTCCCCGGCTCGACCTTGGTCGATGCGAGGCCTTATCTTGGGGAGACAATCCCTCGTCTATGTTCCGCCTACTCGCGATCCTTTGCGGGATCTTCCTGGTATTCCTTCCGTCTCGTGTCAAGGGACAGATCGATTCATCATTGATTCGCAAGCTCGACGCGCGTACCGACGAGTACGCAAAGGTGGCTCGCCAGATCTGGGACTTCGCCGAACTCGGTTACCAGGAAACCCGATCCTCGGCTTTGCTGCAGGACGTGCTGCGCAAGGCCGGCTTCCGCATCGAGTCGGGCGTTGCGGGCATGCCGACGGCCTTCATCGCGGAGCACGGGGCCGGCAAGCCGGTCATCGCCATCCTCGGCGAGTTCGACGCGCTGCCCGGCTTGTCACAGGCGTGTTCGACAACCGAGCAGCCCTTGCAGTCCGGCGCGCCGGGGCATGGCTGTGGTCATCACCTCTTCGGCACCGGTTCAGCAGCAGCGGCCATCGCGGTGAGCGAGTGGCTGGCGGAAAACAAGATGAAAGGCACGATTCGCTTCTACGGGACACCGGCGGAAGAAGGCGGCGGGGGCAAGACCTACTTCGTCAAGGCCGGCCTGTTTGACGACGTTGACGGCGTACTTCACTGGCATCCGTCGAGCGGCAACAGCGCCGACGCCGAATCCTCGCTGGCCAACATGTCCGCGAAGTTTCGCTTCCACGGGCGCGCCGCGCACGCCTCCGGCGCGCCACAACTCGGCCGCTCGGCCCTCGACGGCGTCGAAGCGATGAATTTCATGGTCAACATGATGCGCGAACATATTTCCTATGAGTCGCGCATCCATTACGTCATTACCCGCGGTGGCGAGGCGCCCAATGTCGTGCCCGCCCACGCCGAGGTCTTCTACTATTGCCGGCACCCGGACATGGATGTTGTGCGAAAAAACTTCGAGTGGCTCGTCAAGGCCGCCGAGGGCGCCGCACTTGGCACGCAGACCACGATGGACTATGAGATCATCCATGGACTCTATAACGTGCAGCCCAACGAGACCCTTTCACGCGTCATGTACAAGAACCTCTCGGAACTCGGCGGGTACAGTTATACGGAAGAAGAACGCGCCTTCGCCGAGGGAATCCTCGAGACCCTTCCCGCGCCGGCCAACCTCGAAAACACGAAGCGCATCAAACCCTTCGAGGTCAAAGACCGCGGCAACGGCGGTTCGACCGACGTGGGCGACGTGAGCTGGGTCGTGCCCACGGCGGGCCTGCGAACGGCCACCTGGGTGCCCGGTACCGGCGGCCACAGCTGGCAGGCCGTCGCCGCCGGCGGCATGTCGATCGGCACCAAGGGCATGATGCTCGCCGCCAAGACAATGGCGCTCACGGCCACGGACCTCTTCCGCGACCCGACTATCCTCTTCGCCGCCCGCGTCGAGCTTGTGGGTCGACGCGGCCCGAACTTCACGTACACGCCGCTGGTCGGCGACCGCGAGCCGCCGCTGGATTATCGGGTGAATGAATAAGCAAGGGCCCGCGCTCATGGCTGGGCTGTTTAGACAGTTTAGAAAGTTTAGAGGGTTTAGTTCATAAGCTTCCAGAATCATTCCATCTCATTGTCTCACTGTCTCACTGTCTCACTGTCTCACTGTCTCACTGTCTCACTGTCTCAC
>CAYMLN010000657.1:0-1733 GCA_964391045.1 uncultured Saprospiraceae bacterium | reverse complement strand
GGGCGAGGAACCCGTCATCCACAACATCCTGTGGATTCATTACATCCAAAATAATTCCAGCTTGGTTGATGCGCACCGAAATTCAGCGAACGCCGGATTTGGAAAAGCGACAGCTCCTGTTTCGGAAGCGAGCACAAAACATCACAGCATGTTCAGCCGGCCGAAAAGGGACTCCTTGTGCTTGTTCGACACTTCCAACTTCGAGCCGTCCGACAATTCCAGGCAACGCCCGTCGCCCTTGATGTACCGCCGGATGTGGGAAAGATTGATCAGGTACGACTTGTGGATGCGGCAAAAGCCTCTCGGCTCCAGCGCGGCCTCGCACCGTTTCAGCGTACGGTTGACGAGGATGCGCTTCTTGCTCGTGAGGTAGAGCGAAGTCTGGCTGCTCTCCCCTTTGCAATAGACAATCTCCTGGAGCGGGATGAAGACGATCCCCTGCACGGACGGCAAGCCGATCAACGACGCGTGATAGCCGTTTGGCTGCTCAAGAGAAAGGTCTCTGAAAATTTCCGGTTCGTTCGGGAGGAGCTCCGATATATCTGTCATGGATCCGGGCGGTTTCTGGGTAAGCCGCCAAGCTAATCAACGACATTTGGGTCTGCAACCGGACTTAAGCGAATGGCTAATTTGACGGGGTGAATGGTCGTATTTACGCAGTAACTGTCTTATGCAATGTTCTCCTGTCGAACCTCCGACGCAGGTCATTATCTGGATGTCGTCAAAATAGCAAGCCGGATCGCTCACCACGCGCCTGAATTGCCTTGATCTTTCTCAGAAGATCAATCGCAACCTGAGGTTGCCCGTCCGGCCGAGTAATTCAGTCTGCTGCGTCAGGTAGACCGATCGTCCCATCGCCCCGGGAACGCGGCCAAGGTGGAGAATATCATCGATGTTCGCATGATCGGTCAGGTTGATGACCGATGCGCCCACCAGGACCGGAATCCGGCCCACGTCGAACGTGTAATCGAGGCCGAGGTCGAGGCTGAAAAACGGCGGGAGATACCGAAAGACATCATCCCCGCGCGCCTGGCCGATGCCGCCCCCGCCCGAACCGTCAAGCGCGACATAACTGAAGTAGGGCGCCCGGCTCTTGTAGCTGATGAGCCCCGAGGCGATGAAGCGGCCGAACCGGTATTGCCCCTGCAACTTGAGTTGATGGCGACGGTCCTCCTGGGGAGAAAAGGCCTCGCCCCGGAACAATTCGTCATACTGCTCCCACAACCGGCTGAGCGTGTAGAGGAGCGAGAGGTCGATATTCTTGTGCTTGTATAAGAGGGTCACGTCGACACCTGCTGTCCACCCCTTGCCGTCAAACAACCGGTAATAATCTTCGGGGGATGTCGGATCACCGTAGGAAGGATCAGGTTGTGTGGGCCGGAGGCGGATGAACCCGTCGCTACGCTTGTAGTACGCCTCGACATCGACGCCCCAGTGGGTTTCGCCGTAGCCGACACCTGCCATAAACTTATCCGATCGCAAGGCCGGATAACCCTTATCCGGCGCGCCGAGGACGAGGTAATCCGTCTCCCGCCCGAAGCGGTCCTCTGTCGTCAGCGCGCGCAAGGGCTGCAGGTTCCGTGACCACGACGCGCGCAAGGAGAAATTGTCGTCCGGCGCGTACCGCAGGCCGAGCGAAGGCAGGAGCTCGACCTCTTCGGCATTCAACAACCAGGTGAGTCGGGCGCCGGCGTCGACATGCCACGCATGGCCGAGCACAAGACCGTACTGGC
>CAYMLN010000656.1:0-1738 GCA_964391045.1 uncultured Saprospiraceae bacterium | reverse complement strand
CCGTCCGGACATATTATAGGGTCGCCGCACGGATGGAAGACGGAACGTTGAGGTATTCATCCACCGTGATCTCGATGCCCGATCCCCGGACGCCGATACCGGGTGTGGTCATCGACCAGGTGTCGGGCGCCTTGCTTTGGGAATTACCGCCAGGTCACTCGTCCGGCATGCTGGTCATGTATGATATCCTCGGTCGGGAAATCCTGCGTCGGCCATTGGAAGCGGGACAAACCGCCCAAATCCCGAGACCGCCGTTGCCGGGCAGTTATGTGATCCGGATTACGGCCGGCAACCAGGCGTACGCCGGAACGGTCACCTGGTAGGGCGTTATTTCTTGACCAGTCTCGCGTCCGTCAGCGCGTACATGAGCTTGTTGACGTCGTCCGCATTCAACTTCAGCTTGCCCTTGAGGTAGATGGCATCGGCCGTGTACTCGACGGGCTCGATCGCGGTCACTTCCATCACGGATTCCGGGCCGGCGCCGCCGCAGAAAAAGCACATGCTATAGGGGAAGGCCGAGAAGATGAATTCCTTGTGCCCCTTGTAGCCTTCGACAGGGATGATGAATCCCTTGACCGTCACCTCCTTGCCATTGAGGGCCTTGATCTCCTCGCTGAATACGGGCTTGTCGATCTTGAAGCCGAGGAACTCATCATACTCCTTGCGGTACGTGATCTTGGCCAGGGTTTTCCAGAGGTTTTCTGTCGTGGCCTGCGCCCCGAGGGAGAGGGAGCCGGCGAAGATCAGGAGGGTTGCGAGCACGGTCGTGCGGATCGTCTTTCGATTCATGGCGGCGCAAAGATGGGGTTATCGGCCCAAACGGAAAGGACCTTGACACGTCCTTGACGACCGGGCTATGTTCCCGGCCATGCCTTGCGGGGCCTTATCGCTAATATTGCATTCATGTCGGCCGATGCTGTCCGCGAATACGAGAGTCTGTACGAAGCCGCCGGCGGGTCGCGGCTCTACACCGCGCCCTGGTGGCTCGGGCTCACGTGCGGCCCGGCGGGCTGGACCGCCCTGTGTCACCGGGATCCGCAGGCGGGGACACGCCTGGCCATGCCGATACACACCTGCTTCATTCGCGGGATGAAGGCCCTCGTCACGCCGCCCCTCACCCAATGGGTCGATGTGTTGGCCGAGTCGCCCGTTGCTTCGCCCTGGACGGAGGCCTTCATTGCGGGTATTCCCCGGCTGCCGATCATGGATGTCCAGGTCAACGGCATGCCGGAGGGACCGTTTGCGGTGCACCGCATCCGTGCGGCGCTTCGATACAGTTACATCCTTCCCGCAACGCCGGACATTGCCGCCGTGCGTGCCAGCTATAGTGAGGGTCTTCGCCGCAACCTCCGCGAGGCGCGTTCGGCCTATACGCTGGACCCGACCGACGATTCCCGCATCCTGCTTTCGATGCTGCGGGCTTCCTATGCCCAGCAGGAGATGTCGCCGCCGCCCGGGACCGACGACCTGGTTCCCCGCGTGATGGCGGCATTGTTGAGCCGCGGACAAGGCCGATGCCTGGTCGCCCGCGACGGTAACGATGTGTTGGCGGCGGTGCTCGTGGCCTGGGACCCGGTGTCTACGTATTACTTGGCCGGGGGGCGCACGGCCCGGCCGGGCGGGGCATCCGCGCACGCAATCCTCCTGGATCACGCCGTCGAGGAGGCCATGGGCCGCGGCACGACCTTCGATTTCGAAGGCAGCATGCACCCCGGGATCGCCAACTTCTTCCAGTCGT
>CAYMLN010000655.1:1357-1743 GCA_964391045.1 uncultured Saprospiraceae bacterium | reverse complement strand
AGTGGACTGGCGCCTGCTGAACGCGGGCGGCCAGCTGCGATTGGAAAGCAGTGCGGATAACTTCTCGACCGGCGGGCTCGAAGCACTCCGGATCAACCTTGCCGGCAGGACAGGAATCGGGACGTCTTCCCCAGCATCCATCCTGCATATCGACGGAGGTACGCAACTCGCTTTCGGTGGCGCGGGCTACACTGTCCTGGGCCCCACCGACAGCCTGCACCTGGCCCTCGACAACCAGGCCCTCCAGGCCGAGGGCCTCGGATCGCCGCCTCCGCTGCATATCCAATCCCATGGCGGCACGACGACGATCGGCAACAGCGGGGGTAACATCTTTATGGGCCAGGGCGCGGGCAAGGTAAGTGTGGGTTTGGGTTCGATCAGCGCGA
>CAYMLN010000655.1:0-1347 GCA_964391045.1 uncultured Saprospiraceae bacterium | reverse complement strand
GACAACGAATCGATCTTCAATCTCTTCCTCCAAAATGCGGACGACCTGACAAATACATGGTACATCGGCACCTCCAACACTGGCTGGATCACCGGCGGAAAGCAACTCGTGTTCAGTCCGACTGGCAGCTCCGGCGACGCCGTGCTTCGCCTCCACGACCAGTCGGAAAACGATGGCGATCTCGCACCGGTCATGATTTCGACCTCTGCTGCCCACACGATCCTGGTCGACGGCAACGAGATCGATACGCGCGCGACGCCTCTCTATATCAACTACAATTCCGAAGAAGACACATACCTCAATCCTAACGGCGGGCGCGTGGGCATCGGCACAGACAACCCGCAAGCGCGCCTGCATGTCCGGTCAACGTCCACTCCCTTGACGCTCGAGAACGGAAGTACGCAATGGTTTATCGGCGTTGATGAGGTGGGCTCCGAAGACTTGTACTTCACGATCGAAAACCTGGCCCTCGCCCAAATCGACGGCTTGACCGGCCAGTGGATCCATGCCTCGGACCGCAACCTGAAATCGGATATCCGGCCGCTCGAGGGCATTTCGAACAAGCTTGACAGCCTTGGTGTCTACCGATACCGGATGCGCAGCGACCCCGACGGCGAGGTCCATGCGGGCATCCTGGCCCAGGAAGCGCTGTCGCTTTTGCCCGAGCTCGTACATGAACAAGACGGCCAGTATGGCGTCGATTACGGCCAGCTTGCGGTCATCGGCCTGCAAGCGCTCCAGGAACAACAACACCTCATCGATCTCCTCCGGGAAAAGATCAGCGCCATCAAGCAGCTTCGCACCCCTGTCATGAGTGGCGCTGAACGCCCATTCACCACATCCAACCCGACCGAATGAAAAATACAACTACCGTCAGCACATGGATGGTATTCTGCTGTACCCTCCAATCGCTCACGATGGCGCTCGCGCAAACCAACATCGGAATCAACACCGACACCCCCTTACGTCCGCTGGACGCGCGCCACACGTCGATGTCGATCCTCCGCATGCATGACGAAGGCAACATCGGCGGCGAGGCCGGCCTTGAGCTGGTGCTCAGTGCAAACAATGCCACCCTGCGCGACTATCGGTTTACCAATGATGCAGGCGCACTGCAATGGCAGGTGAGTGATGATGCCTTCGCGACAGCGGGGCAGCCGCTGTGGCATTTCAATTTCCAGGGATACATGGGCCTGGGCACGACGTCGCCGTCGACACGCCTGCATCTGTCCGGCGGGGGGAATGCCTCGAACGCCGGCGCCGGGTACTTCACCATCGGAAGCATCACGGGCAAGAACCTTGTATTCGACCAAAATGACATCCTTGCGCGCAACAACGGCTCCGCCT
>CAYMLN010000654.1:0-1761 GCA_964391045.1 uncultured Saprospiraceae bacterium | reverse complement strand
CACGAAACACCCGTTGCTCTTCCCGTCCACGCCGACCGAGTGCTTTGAGATGACCGCCACGGCCTTCGACCTGGCCGAACGGCTGCAAACGCCGATCATGGTCATGACCGACCTCGACCTGGGGATGAACGACCACGTATGCGATCCGTTCGCCTGGGACGAAAAACGCACCTACGACCGCGGCAAGGTCCTGACGGCCGAGCAACTCGAGTCGATGCAAAAGCCTTTCGGCCGCTACCTCGACGTGGACGGCGACGGCATCACCTACCGCACCCTGCCCGGGACGCATCCGACCAAGGGCTCCTTCTTCACGCGCGGCACCTCGCGCGACGAATACGCCCGGTATACGGAAGAAGGCCCGGCCTACGTCCGCAACATGGACCGGCTGATCAAGAAGTGGAATTCGGCCAGGACCCTGGTGCCCGCGCCGGAGTTTTTCCCGGATCGCGAAGGCGCAGATTATGGCATGATCTTCTTCGGCACGACGACGCACTCCGCACTCGAGGCGATCGATCACCTTCGCGCGCAAGGCCTGCATGTCGACGGCATGCGCCTCAAGGCGGCGCCGTTCCCGCAGTCCGTCATCGACTTCATCCTCGATCACCCACGCGTCTTCGTCGTCGAGCAGAACCGCGACGCCCAGATGCGCAGCATCCTCATCAACGAACTCGAGGTCGACCCGCACCGGCTCATCCCCGTCCTCAACTACGACGGCTTCCCGATCACGGCCGACCACATCATCCGCCTCGTCAACAGCCATGTCCTGCAACCTCAACACGCCGTGTAACGACTGTCGAAACAGTCGTTTCGACAGCGTTTGTTTAATGTGTAGTGTTTAGTGTGTAATACAAGGAAAACAGAAACTGAAAATAAAGAGATCCATTTACGAAGCGTGAACTAACAGGATACGCCACAAATCCCGACATCCCATGTCCACAACACACATTAAACGCTATGCTTTACTCCCTGCGCATTACACATTTAACGTTACACATTAAACGGTTCAGGGCAAACTTTACCCGTTTCACAGACCCGGCTAAACATTGCACATTACCCCCTAAACCCTAACCTCTACACATTCCGAACATGGACCAAGTCCTCCAAGTACAAACGCAATGAGCTTCAAACGCCCCTCCTTCCGCCACCCCGCCTCCGCCACCAACGCCCTCGGTTTCCAGAAGAAGGACTACGAAGGGCCGTTGTCCACGCTGTGTGCCGGCTGCGGACACGACTCCATCAGCGCGGCGATCATCCAGGCCTGCTTCGAGTTGTCGCTGCCGCCGCACCGGGTCGCCAAGATCAGCGGCATCGGGTGCTCGTCGAAGACGCCGACCTACTTCCTGTCGCAGAGCCACGGCTTCAATACCGTGCACGGAAGGATGCCGTCGGTCGCCACGGGCGCCGTGCTGGCCAATAAGGACCTCATCTACATCGGCGTGTCGGGGGATGGCGACTCCGCGTCGATCGGCATGGGCCAGTTTGCCCATGTCATCCGGCGCAACATCAACATGATCTACATCGTGATGAACAACGGCTGCTATGGCCTGACCAAGGGCCAGGACTCCGCCACGGCGGATCCGGGCTCTGTCGGCAAGGCCGGCGTGGCGACGATGTTCGGCGCGATCGACCTGGCCGGGCTCGCGCTCGAGCTGGGAGCGGGCTTCGTGGCGCGCGGATTTTCCGGCGACAAGGACCAGCTCGTGCCGCTGATCAAGGCCGGCATCAATTACAACGGCTTCGCGCTGATCGACGTCCTCTCGC
>CAYMLN010000653.1:0-1762 GCA_964391045.1 uncultured Saprospiraceae bacterium | reverse complement strand
GTCAACACACGTCTCTTGTAAAAGGTCATCAGTGATCTCCCTGACTTGTCGTGAGGTTTCCGGAAGGTTTGTGCCGAAGCTCCTTTCCGTCTTTCCCGAAAAGATGGCAGTGGTCTGCCGCAAGACATACCGTCAGCCGGTCGCCCTTCGCGAAACCGAACTCGCCGGATGCGCGGAATATCAGCAGGTCCTCGGCATCCGGCGTTTCCAGATAGACATAGGAATGGCTGCCGAGTGGCTCCACCAGCATGATCTGCGTCTCGACGAGGTTGTGATCACCCCCCGTCGCCAGATGCTCGGGACGAATGCCAAGCGTGACCGGAGTATCAGGGGGCAATGCTCCGACAACGCCATTCACCTGGATCGTCGCTCCACTGTGAAGTCGGACCGTTGTGGTATCCAGGCGGCGATCGACCACGACCCCGGCCAGGAAATTCATGGCCGGCGATCCGATAAAGCCGGCAACAAAGCGGTTGGCAGGATACTTGTACAGTTCATTGGGGGAACCCGTCTGTTCAATACATCCATCTCTGAGTACCACGATCCGATCCGCCAACGTCATGGCCTCGACCTGGTCATGCGTGACATAGATAATTGTCGTTTCAAGCGTCTCGTGCAGTCGTGCAATCTCATGACGCATCTTCACACGAAGCGAGGCATCCAGATTGGAAAGTGGTTCATCAAAGAGGAAGATTCGCGGACGCCTGACGATCGCCCGGCCAATAGCCGTGCGCTGGCGCTGTCCACCGGAAAGCTCTTTCGGTTTCCGCTCAAGCAGCGCGGTCAGGCCGAGCGTTTCGGCAGCCGCGCGCACCGCCTGGTCAATTTCTGCGGCAGCCGCTCCGGCAATTTTCATCCCGAAGCTCATGTTGTCATAGACCGTCATATGCGGATACAGCGCATAGGACTGAAACACCATCGCAATACCGCGCTCGGAAGGGGGAAACCTCGAGACATCGGTCTCACCGATTGTGATGGTTCCCGTATCGATCTCTTCGAGGCCCGCAATCGTACGTAACAGCGTTGACTTGCCGCAACCCGAGGGACCGACAATCACCGCAAACTCGCCATCGGCGACATCAAGGTCAATTCCCGATAAGACGGCGGTCTTGCCAAATCGTTTGTGAATATTTCGCAGGGTCAGACTGGCCATGTTACGTATGCACGGAAAGAGGCAGAAAGGGTTCGTCCAGAACCGCACCATTGGATTGGATAATTTTCGCATAATACCGGGCCGTATCCTTCGGCGTGCGCTCAAGCGTCTCAAAATCGACATGCACAATGCCGAATCGCTTGGCATACCCGAAGGACCATTCATAGTTGTCCATCAGAGACCAGGCCATATATCCCCGCACATCAACGCCTTGCTCAATCGCGGTCCGGACCGCGCACAGATGCTGATTCAGGTAGTGCATCCGCACCGGATCAATGACCCGTCCATGAATCGCTTTCGGCGGATCAAAGAAGGCCGAGCCATTCTCGGTGATATACAGCGGCATCTCACCATAACGATTCTTGAGCCAGAGGAGCGTGTCGGAAAGCCCGTCCGGATAGACCTCCCACCCGGTTTCCGTGTAGGTCTTGTGGGGCTGGCGAACGGTCCTGGCCCTGACAGGCAAGCAGTCCGGGCCATCACCTGTCACGGCACGCGTGTAATAATTCAGCCCGACAAAATCGATCTTCTGACGAATAGGCTCGAAGTCCCTGGCCGGCCATTCCGGCCAGGCGTCACCGAAGATCTCCTTCATTTCCTCCGGATAAG
>CAYMLN010000652.1:0-1765 GCA_964391045.1 uncultured Saprospiraceae bacterium | reverse complement strand
GACAGCTGGCGGATATAGCCCAGGCGACGATCATTGCCTACCGGACGGGCGAGGCCGGCTGGTACAGCGCCTATTTGGAACACGATCCGGTGGTCCGCAAGGCCCGCGAACTGGTCAGGCAAGATCCGCTGACGGCGCTTCATCTGGCGCATTGACGCCGCGACGCAGGAATTCCAGGTCACCCTGCTGGTCATACCGGGCGATCACCGAGGGCACGCCGGTCATGTCCTTGCCGAAATACGCCGGTACCGAATGATCCACCTGGCGGATGATCTCTGTGCTGATGCCGCCGAATGTTGCCGGTGCGGGCATGCCGGACAGGTTGGCCGAGGTGGATACCAGCGGACGACCATACGCCTCCAGCAGGTCCTTGCAAAAGCCGGGTCGGACGACCCGAACACCCAGGCTGCCGTCCTCGGCGGCGAGGTGACGATACGCCGGGCGAGCCTCGGGGTAAATGACCGTCAGCGGGCGCTCGTGATGATGCAGGAGCGTATCGACCCGCGGGTGGATCCGCGCCACGACGTCGTAGAGTTGTTCGAGCGAAGGCACGAGGACGATCAACCCCTTGGCCGGATCACGGCCCTTGATCGCATCCAGCCGCCGGATCGCCCCGGCATCCGTGGCGTCACAGCCGATGCCCCAGATGGTGTCCGCCGGGTAAAGCAGGATCCCGCCCCGGGCAAGGACTTCGCAGGCTTGCCGGATGGCTTCGTGCAACGAAATGCGGGTCACTGGCGTTACGTTTCTTTTGTTGCCGGTAAAGTGATCGGCGGTTCGTCCGCCGGACGGCATTCCGGACGGGTATCCACCGGTCCGGGCGCCAAAAGTAACGGCGAAAGGCCGAACGGCCGTATTTTTGAAAGAGAAATGGTTGCAAGAGCGATTTTCAATAAATGGGCGGGCATTGCCATGGCGTTTTGGGTGTTGATGCCCAATGTGGCCATGTCGCGTCATATCGTCGGCGGCGAGATCTTCTATGAGTGCCTTGGCCCCGGGTCCGCGGCAAACAGCCGGAACTACCGGCTGATCATGAAGGTCTACCGGGACTGCGCCGGCAACGGCGCGGAGTTCGACAATCCGGCGGAGATCGGCGTGTATACACTGATCAACGGCGTTTACCAGTTCTATCGCCGGCTGGAGGTCAGCCATGGCGCTGTCACGGACCTTGAGGCCCGCGAGAATCCCTGCCTGATCCTGCCGGGCAATGTCTGCGTTGAGGAAACGTCTTACATCATCAACCTGACCAATTATCCCATCATTGCAGGTTCCTACGTCGTGGCGTGGCAGCGATGCTGCCGGAACAATACGATCACGAACATCGTCGACCCGAACAACACGGGTGCGACCTATATGATCGAGATTACGCAGGAAGCGCAGCAGACGTGCAACGACGGGCCGCGGTTCAACAACTTCCCGGATATCGCGATCTGCGTCAACGACCCGATCGACTTCGATCATGCCGCCACGGATCCGGAGGGCGACCAGATCGTCTATGAGTTTTGCGCCCCGCTCCAAGGCGGCGGCCCGCTCGGCGTCGACAATCCTTTCCAGCAGACCTGGTGCGAAGGGATTACGCCGGATCCGCGCAACTGCCCGCCGCCATATCCCGAAGTGGTCTTTCTTGCACCAAACTATTCACCCGCAGCTCCGCTAGGCGTCGGTTCGCTCATTAATATCAACCCGGTGACAGGCCTGATCACCGGTATTCCCCGGCTGACCGGCCAGTTTGTCGTGGGGGTATGCGTGAAGGAATACCGCAACG
>CAYMLN010000651.1:0-1769 GCA_964391045.1 uncultured Saprospiraceae bacterium | reverse complement strand
GATCGTGGCCATCCCGCCGGTCATGATGCAGAGGATCTCCGAACGCGTCATTTTCTCGATATATGGCCGGATCAGCAGTGGCGCTTCCGTCTGCCCGAGAAATACGTTGCCTGCGGCTGACAGGCTCTCCGGCCCGGAAAGCCGCAGCGTGCGCGCCATGATCCAGGCCATGCCCTTGACGACGACCTGCAGGATCCCGAGATAATAGAGGATGCTCGACAGCGCGGAGAAGAAAATGATCGTCGGAAGGACCTGCACGGCGAAGATGTAGCCGAACGAATCCGACTTGGTCACCAGGGACCCGAAGAGGAACTCCGAGCCGTACTGGGCATACTGGAGGACCTTGACAAACATTGACGCGAGCCAGTCGAAGACCGTATTGACCAGCGGCACCTTCAGGATGAGCACGGCGAGCACGATCTGCAGGGTGAGCGCCATGCCGATCGTCCGCCAGTTGATGTGCTTCCGCTTCTTGCTGAAGAGATAGCCGATCCCGATGAGGACGGCCATGCCCAGCAGGGCGCGGCCGATGCTTTCAATCACGTTCATAGCGCCGGATATGGTGCGGCAAAATAGCTTTTTTCCCGGTCGGCCCGGACGGTGCATTGCCGCCCTGCCTGGGATGTGGGCGGACTCCAGTCGGTTCCGGCCATGTCCGTCCCTTTCGGTAATTTGCGGCGCGTATGAACCAGCCCTCCACACGGCCCTTCCTCATCGGCATCACCGGCGGCAGCGGATCGGGCAAGACCCGCATCATCCGCGAGTTGCGGGCGCAATTCCCGCTTACGGATCTGTGCATCATTTCGCAGGACGAGTATTACAAGCCGCGCGAGGAGCAGGTGTGGGACGACGCGGGATACCAGAACTTCGACCTTCCGGACAGCATCGACCAGGCGGCCTTCGTGCGCGATCTCGACCGGCTGATCCGCGGCGAGGCGGTGGAGAAGGAGCAATACGTGTTCAACAACCCGCTGCAGGAAAAGCAGATGCTGCGTTTCGAGCCGGCGCCCGTCATCCTGATCGAGGGCCTCTTCGTCCTCCACGTGCCGATGATCCGGGACATGCTCGACCTTAAGCTCTTCATCGACGCGGAGGATATCATCAAGTTGAAGCGGCGAATCGTGCGCGATGCCGGCGAGCGCAATTATCCGCTCGAGGATGTCCTGCACCGCTACGAGCACCACGTCCTGCCGTCCTACCGCGCATTCATTGAGCCTTATCGCCGCCTGGCCGATATCGTCATCAACAATCACACGCGCTACGACCGGGCGATCGACGTCATCCGGGCGCTCATCACGGTCAAGGCGCGGGAGCACCGGGAGGCTGTCGTCAGCGCGGATTGATCACCCCGGCGTCCGGCCGCTGCGATGCGCCATCTCGCGGATACTTTCGGTCAGGAGGGCATACAGTTGCTGCCATTCGGGATGTTGCCGCAGGAGCGCGATGTGCCGTTCGATCGTATGCACATCGTTCCGCACGGCAGGGCCAGTCTGGCTTTCTGCCGGACCAACCTCCAGCGCTTTTTCAAAGGTCAGCCGGATAAGCGGCTTCAGCCAGTCGAAGGAGATGCCGGCCGAAATGCAGATGTGCTCGGCCAGGTCGAGGGTGTGATTGCTGAAATTGTTGGCGAAGACGGCAGCCACATGTAACCACGCCTTTTGTTTTTCGTCGAGGACGACGACCTGGTCGGAGACTTGCCGGCCGAGGCGGAGAAGCGTCTCCCTGATCGACGGATCGTCGGCGGTGATGAAGATCGGAACCTCCCGCCA
>CAYMLN010000650.1:0-1773 GCA_964391045.1 uncultured Saprospiraceae bacterium | reverse complement strand
GAGCAGCGACTGGTGATGCACATACCCGAGGATGCTGTCGAGATCATCCTGGGAGATGAGGATGCGCGAATGGCGCGTCTCCATGAACACCTGCTTCAGCGCCTCCATCCCGTCGGCGACGTCGACGTGGACGATCTCCGTGCGCGGCACCATGCATTCGCGGGCCTTGATGGTCTTGAGCTGGAGCGCGTTCTTGAACATGCCCGCCTCGAGTTCGTCCTTGTCGCGGGACAACGTCCCCTCGACGTAATCCTGGAGATCGCGGCGGGTGTAGGTGTCATCCACCGCCTGGACCGGTGCGCGGAATACGACGCGGATGATGGCATTGGTGAGCGACATCATGACCCAAGCCGGCACGCGCAGGAGCGCCTGGAAAAAACGCATCGGATATGCGAACGCGGAAAGCGCATGGTTGGCGAGTACGCGGAAGACGGCCTTCGGAATGAACTTGCCAAGGACAAGGATGATCGCCGCGGCCAGGATCGTGATGAGGAGCAAGCGAAGACCCGCGGAAGGCACCCGGGGCATGAGCACCGGTTCGAGGAGCCGGATCATGGCATACGTGAACAACACGAGTACGATATTGCTGCCGACCAACAATGCACTCAGAAAGGCCTTGGGCCGGGCATAGAATCCGGCGATGATGCGGCTGCGCGGCGTTCCTTTATCCCGCTCGATCTCGACACCCAGCTTATTGGCCGTGATGAACGCGATCTCCGCCCCTGCAAAGAAGGCCGTGAGGAGCAGCGAGATCAAGAGGAGCAGGAGGAATCCGGCCATGATGAGTCAAAGGTAGGCAATGTGCCGGTCCGGGGCGTGGAGCGTCACTGCTCCTGCGGGATCGAATCGGGCCGGCTTTGCGGGAGAGCGAGGTCACCCGCTACGGCATTGAGCTCGTACCGGGTAAAGGTCTCGTTCGACACCAGCCCGTAGCTATAGATCACCGATCCGTCGGCCCGGGTGATTCGGACGAATCGATCGGTGCGGATCTGGCGCGCGGATTCGTCCCAGATGAGCTCCGGCGCGTCGAGGCGTTCGCCGGCGACATTCCGCAACACCACATTCTTTTCAGCCCGAACGAAACGCTCCGACGGATTACGGATCGCGTAATCGGCCGTGAGCCAGCTCACGGGCCGTTCCGTTTTGCCGTAAAACGTCACTTCAACGCCTTCCGGGAATTCGTCCGAAGCGGAAAATTTGCTGATGATGCGCCGGGAAACAGGTGCTTGCATCTTGAACACCAGGGCGGTGCTGTCCGTGTACGTCATCACCACGTCGCGGGCCTCTTCGAGGTTTTGGATGCCGGAACCGGTGTATCGCGACAGGTCCGGCTCCTCGACCACGCAGGCCGCAAAGGAGATTGCGCCGAAAGCGGCAATAAAAACCCGGCTGATGGCGAATGGATGCATGGATGACTATCGGATCACGGTCACTGTCCCGGTATACACGCCGGGATTTCCATCGAGGAAATTCACGACGGCGCGGTAGGCATAGACACCGGGATTGACCGGCTGGCCCTTGACTCTGCCGTCCCATCCGAGCGACGGGTCATTGAGTTCGAAGTCGCTGCGCTCCCACAGCAGCCCACCCCAGCGGTCGAAGATCTGGAAGACGTCGACGCCGGTCGCGGCCACGTTGCCATGCACCGTCACGCGGTCATTGACGAAGTCGTTGTTGGCTGTGATCACGTTAGGAATATAGATGGGCTTGTAGGGATCGACGATGATCAGCACGGAATCGCTGGCCACGCAACCTGCTTCGTTGACGATCGTG
>CAYMLN010000649.1:0-1773 GCA_964391045.1 uncultured Saprospiraceae bacterium | reverse complement strand
TGCTTCAGGACATAGTTGCCGGGCAGGACCTGCGTGAAGGCAAACTGGCCCTGTGCCGAGGAGAATGTCGTTTCCAGCGGTGTGGCGCCGTCGGGCAAGCCGTCATTGTCATAGTCGGGCCAAAGCTGGATCGGGAAACCCTGGAGCGGTTGATTTTCATTATTCACCACGGTGCCGGCGATATTGCCCGGGCAGTCGACCACGTCGAAGGTCACTGCGCTGCTGTCCACGCAACTCGTTTCCTCGAAATAGTTCGGATCGACCCACAGCTTGGCGGTCTTCTCGCCGGTCGTCGTGTAATAGACCGTGTGCGGCCCGTAGCCTGTCGCAGTCGGCGGTATCGCCCCGGACCCAAAATTCCAGGTATAGCTGGCGCCGGGGATCTCGGGGGCATCCGGCGCGAATACGCGCTCAAGGAAGGCGCACAATTCGAATGTTTCCGCCTCGATCGCGGGATCCGCGTATGGACTGACGAACACCCTGGCCACTTCGCCGCTCTGGGTCGGGCAGTTGTCCTTCGTCAGGGTCAGGGTGACCTGCGCACCTTCCTCCTGGTTGGGCAATGACCAGGCGTACGAGACTGTATGGGGGCCAATGCCGGTGGCCGTGGCAGGATCGGACAGGGCACCGAACGTCCACGAATAGGTGACGCCCGGGATCATCTGCTGATAGGCCAATATCTCCACGCTGCTGCCATTGCAAACGAAATACTCATCGTTCCCGGCAACCTCGGGCAGGCCCGGACATGATACGTTCACAAAATCATTGTCCAGGTCGGCTTCACCCGGGGTGGTCACGACAGGAATGTTCCCATCCGGGCCCTGCCCGCTGTCATTGCCGTCCGGATCGGCAGCACCCGTCGACGTATCGTAATCCGTGAGGTACTGATACGTCCCGGAAAGGGTCTCCACGATCACATAGGCGCCGTAGGGTATATCCTCAAAGCAATATCCGCCGGTCTCCCCGTCCGTCGCCGTCGTAGTGATCGCCGGTCCGTCTGGCGCACCGTCGCCGTTCGTGTCCGCAAACAAGGTCAGGACGACATTCGCCAGCGGATTCCCGAGTTCATCCCGCACACTGCCGCAAATCAGGCTCGGGAACGGCACTTCCATGAAGTCATTGTCCTGGTCGCTTTCGCCCGGAGCAACATAAACCGGGATATTTTCATCGGGCCCCTGCGCGCTGTCATCGCCATCCGGATCCGACGCGCCGGTCGTGTGGTCGTAGTCGCTTTCGCTGAAGTAATTCCCCGGCTGCGTCTGTACGACGACATAGTTACCATACTCGACATTGGCAAACGAATAGTTACCCGACGCATCGGTTACCGTCGTGCCGATTGGCGGTCCATCCGGTCCGCCGTCACCATTCGTATCCAGGTAAAGTTTGATCGTCCACCCGGACAGGCCCGGTCCGCCGGTCTCCCTGACATTGCCGGAGATAGAACCCGGATTCGGGTCCTCGATGAAGTTGTTATCGAAATCACCCTCGCCCGGCGTCAGCACGACGGGGATGTTGTTGTCCGGCCCCTGCCCGCTGTCGTTCCCATCCGGATCGTAAGAACCCGTTGTCGCGTCGAAGTCACTGAAACTGGTGTAGTTCACCGGCTGGACCTGGACGAGGACATACGTGCCGTAAGGAATATCTTCGATGCAGTATTGACCAGTCTCCCCATCCGAAACAGCCGATGCGATCGAGGCGCCATCCGGAAGGCCATCACCGTTCGTGTCCGCAAAGAGTTGTACCGTCACATTCGCCAGCGGATTGTCATCCGTA
>CAYMLN010000648.1:0-1774 GCA_964391045.1 uncultured Saprospiraceae bacterium | reverse complement strand
CGTAATAATAGGCATTGGGTAAACCGCAACTTGGATCCATCGGGGTGCCATTATCATCATTAAAATTACCGATAATGATATGCGACTCCCCGCCCTCGGCCAGGTAACAGCCATGGATCCGGAGCCAGTTGACGGTATCGGAAAGGAACCCGATGAGCGATCTGACATGCGGCACAACGTCAATGCGATAGGTGCCCTGCATGAGGGGTTCGGTCGAGAAATGAGCGTCAATGTGCTCGATCCCGCACGTACCGTCTGCCAGGCTGACCCAATACTCAACGTCATACCATTGACCGGCCTCCAGCGGTTGACTAAGCGGCGCCTGGATATACTCGCGATAATTGGATGTGACCCACAAGGCATACAGTCCCGCATAGCCCTGTCCGGAGCGGGGATCCTGATGCCCCGCGAAATTGTTCGGCACAGAAACGGATCCTCCGGTGAGGCATGCATTGAAAAGATCGGGGGTTCCCGCGCTGGGACAGTTCCATGGGGGGGCCGTGCCGTCACAAATGGCGGAGATAGTCCATGGGCAAACGACAACGAACTCGAAATCGTAGTTCGGGACGAGATTCTGGGCAAGTCCCTGCGATCCGGCGTTTAGGAGAATGAGGAGAACGAGTCCGAGACGCCTGACGTCGCCAAGCATAATAGCGGGTCGATGCGACAGCATACCTGGTGGTGTGTCTCCCAAGATAACCAGAAGCGGCTACTTGCGCAACGCCTTGAACCGTCTCCACCATATGGCTCCACCCGGCCACTTCACCCATCAGCAAAGTGAACGCATTTTCTCCGTACTTTATCGAAAAGAAATCGACCATGCGCCCAATTTTCCTCGTATTTGCATTCCTGGCATTCGCCCTCGGTTGCAAGCCAACGCAAGAACCTCCTGCTCCCCATCTTGGCATGCTCGACTTCCAGGTGACTGGAAATCCGGATGCGCAGCCGGCCTTCACCGAAGGCCTGCTCCTGCTGCACAGCTTCGAGTACGCAGATGCCCGCGAAACCTTCGCTGAAGCCCGTGCCAAGGATTCGACGATGTCCATGGCCTACTGGGGCGAGGCCATGACCTGGAATCATCCCCTTTGGCAAGAGCAGGATTTCGACAAGGGCCTCGAGGTCTTGAATGCGCTTGCCCCGACACCGGAGGAGCGCGTGGTCAGGGCCGCCACGGAGATCGAAAAAGACTTTATCCAGGGCATCAATATCCTCTACGGCCCGGGCGACAAGGCGTCGCGAGACAGCTTGTATGCGGCCTACATGGGCACGCTGTATGCCAAATATCCCGGCAACGACGAAGTCGCTTCCTTTTACAGCCTGGCGCTCAACGGCTGGGGTACGACGGAGAAGAATCTCGCCATCATGGAAAAAGCGGCCGGGATCGGCCTTGAAGTGCTCGGCCGAAATCCGAATCACCCTGGCGCCCTGCACTACGTCGTGCACGCCTATGACCATCCGGAGTTTGCCGCCCAGGCCCTGGAAATCGCCGACAAGTATGCGAAAGTGGCCCCGGATGCCGGGCACGCGCTCCATATGCCGACGCATACCTACGTGGCCCTCGGCCTGTGGGACCGCGTGATCGAGAGCAACATCGCATCGTGGAAAGCTGAGCGGGCGCGCAAGGCCCGAAAGCAGCTCGACAACAAGGCGCTGGGCTACCATGCCTGGCACTGGCTGCAATACGGCTACCTGCAGAAAGGCGACACGGCCACCGCGAGGGCGATGGTCGACAGCATGCAGGCGTTTTGTGAAACGTTGCCGGATCCGCGCGCCC
>CAYMLN010000647.1:0-1780 GCA_964391045.1 uncultured Saprospiraceae bacterium | reverse complement strand
CAATGAGGCGAAGGTGCCGTTCATGAAGACCTCGACCGGCTTCTTCGGCGACCCGGTCACCGAGGACGCCGTCAAGCTGATGCGCCGCCACCTCGATCCGGAAATCAAGATCAAGGTCTCCGGCGGCATCTCCACGCACGCGCAGGCCCTGAAGATGATCCGGGCCGGCGCCGACCGCCTGGGCTGCAGCCAGAGTCTCGCCATCATCAATGCCACCAATGCCTGATCGCCCGTCGACCCCCTTCCGCATGGCTTTCCGGACCGCCCGCATCATCCTGTCGGCAGGCTTGCTGTTTTCCCTCATACATACCGCCGCGGCACAGACGGTCTCGGTCAAGGAGGATCCGGCCGTCACGCAGTTGATGAGCCGCTGGAAGGAATACAACCTCGAACACCAGGAGGTCCAGGGCTGGCGCGTCCAGATCATCGCGACGACCGACCGCCGGCAAATGGAAGCCGCACAGCGGAAATTCGAGTTGCTCTACCCCGAAGACGAACTTGTCTTCATCCACAATGTGCCATACTACCAGCTGAAGGCCGGCGCATTCTTGTACAACCGCAAGGCCCACGCTTTCCTCTATAAGATGCAGGCCGACTTTCCCGGGTCCATCCTCGTCAGCGACCTCGTCAAGACGGAAGAACTGCTCCGGTACGACCAATGAGCCGGGCGATGAAACGGTTTGACTGGATCAGCTTCGCGGTGATCATCAGCCTGATCGTCATCGGCCTGATGATGATCTATGCGGCCGGATACCAGCCGGAGGCCACCACCTCCTTCTTTTCGTCCCAGGCGGGCAAGCAGGCCATCGTGGCCATGATCGGTGTGACCGTCCTGCTCGGCTGCCAGCTGATCGACTGGAAGTTCTGGAGCGGTTTCGCCTATCCGTTTTACGCCATCACGACCGGCCTGCTGGTCCTCGTCCTCATCCTGGGGTCCACGATCAAGGGGTCGACGAGCTGGTTCAATATCGGCGGGATGTCGTTCCAGCCGTCCGAACTGGCCAAGGCCGGGACCATCATGGCCCTGGCGTCCTTCCTGAGCCACAGCCGAACGCGCCTCGCAGACACGCGCGACCTGATGGTCGCCTCCGCGATCATCCTGATCCCGACGCTGCTCGTCCTGCTCCAGGGCGACGCGGGATCCGCCATCGTCTTCCTCTCGATCTTCATCGTCCTGTTTCGCGAGGGCATGGTCATCTGGATCCCGGCGGTCTTGCTTGTCCTCGCGGTGCTGTTCACCCTCGCGCTGAAGTTCGACGTCCTCACTGTCCTGCCGCTCCTCCTGCTGGCCGGCGGCGGGTTCCTCCTCCTGAGCCTGCGGCGAAAGCCGATCCACGTCCGCGTGATCGTCGCGACGCTTATCCTGACCATCGGCCTTCTCATCCTCGGCATGGGCCGCTATGTCCTCATCGTCTCGGGCGTCTTCATGCTCTATGCCGTCGTCGAGAGCCTCATGCTCCGCCAATTGCGCCAGGTCATCCTGCTCACCACGGCCGTAGCCCTCCTGTTCGGCTTTGCCTACACCAGCAGTTATTTGTTTGAAAATGTCCTCGAGCCACACCAGCAGGAGCGGATCAAGGTCTGGCTCAAGCCGGAAGATTGCGACCCGCGCGGTTCGCTGTACAACATCCTGCAATCGAAGATCGCCATCGGCTCCGGCGGCTTTACGGGGAAAGGTTTCCTCAAGGGATCGATGACCAAGCTCAACTATGTGCCCGAGCAAAGCACGGACTTCATCTACTCCATCATCGGCGAAGAACACGGCTTCATCGGCTCGGTC
>CAYMLN010000646.1:0-1786 GCA_964391045.1 uncultured Saprospiraceae bacterium | reverse complement strand
ATCCGTTCCTATCCGATGACCAACCCGCACGGGTTGTCCATCGTCGGCAAGACGCTTTACCTCTGCGAGGGGCGCGACGGCTTAAAGGCGTTTGACGTGAGCGACCGGAACAACATCGACGACCACCTGCTCGATCACGTGTCAGGTTTCAACGCCTATGATGTGATCGTGCTGCCGCCCGGCGACCTCGCCATGGTGATCGGCCAGGACGGCCTGTACCAGTTTGACGCCGCCGATCCGAACAATCTCCGGCAGATCAGCCTCATCGCCAAGGGCCAATGATAAGCGCCATCCTGCATCGAGCGATGATGGCCCTGGGCTTTCTTCTCCTGGTCACATCCTGCGAGGACGAGATCGACCGGCCTTGCGCTTCGCTGACGGGCGGATTGATCGCGCGCGATGAAACCGCGATCCGCAACGACATCGACAGCTGGCTCGCCGCATATGAAGCTTCGAATGCCAACGGCCATGAGGACAATATCGCGGCATGGGTGCAATCGCTTCATGACGAGTGTGGCTTCGATGCGACCCTGAGCTGCGTTTCCTGTATCGAGACCTTGCCGCCACAGAGCGAAGTGCTCATCCGGCTCGACTCGAGCGGTGTGACAGTTGATCGCACGTTGGACATTTTCATGCCCGATACCGGACCGATGACCTTTCGCGCGCTTCACTGATGACACATATCATGAAACACAAGCACATTGCGCCGCGCACGCGCATTCTGGCCATCCTGGTGGTTGTGATCTTGATGAGTCTTGCGCGCGCCATCGGCCAGGCGCCGGTCATTGCGCCGGACTCCATTGTCGATGTCGTGGAACTGCGTGACGGAAGCCGTTTGGTCGGCCGCATCGAGCGGTGGACCTATGACCGCGGCCTTGAGATCGTGCTCATCACCGGTGCAAAGGTGTCCATCCCCAAGCATGACATCCGGAACGTGACCCAGCAGACGGCATTGCGTGACCAAATGGCCATCTTCCAGACCTACGGCTACGGCATGAAGGCCAAGCCGGCCTATGCGTTCCGCGAAAAGGGCCTGTATCAAAGTGTCTCGTTCTTCCTGAATACCTCCGCATCCGGCGGTGCCGGATTACATTATTCGATCGGTCATCGGTTCAACCGCTGGATCGGCGTCGGACTCGGGTTCGGGTATGAGTCCAACGATCTCACGCAGTCGCGGCAACTGATACCGCTCTATGCGGAAGCCCGGGGCTTCCTGCTCGCCCGGCGGATCACGCCCTACTACGGGTTCAAGATGGGTTATGCATTTGCCCTCACGGATGAGGAGTGGGGCCTGACCTCCGCGAAAGGCGGATTCGGCTTCAGTCCCGAGCTGGGCATCCGCTTCGGCGCCCGGGCGGTGAATGTTTACGCCGGGGTCGAGTATAAATGGCAGCGGGCATCCTGGACCCACGAGACGTTCGGCACGGATTGGACCTATACCGATGAAGTGACGTATAAGCGGATCAACTTCCGTGCAGGCCTTTTATTCTAAACCCATGAATATGCAGCGCATTTCCTTTCGTTACGCCATACTCGCCCTGGCTTTCGCCGGACTTGTTGCAGCATGTGACAAGGATGATGACAACACGGCGCCGGATTATATCGTCTTCGGCACCTTCTTCGGCGAATGTATCGGAGAGGGGTGCATCGAGATCTACCGGTTGACGGCCACGAACGTATCGGAGGATACCACGGACCAATATCCGAACAGCCTGACGCCACTGACCGGTGATTGGGTGCAACTGTCCCAGGATAAGTTTGACGCCGTGAAGGACATCATCGGCCC
>CAYMLN010000645.1:0-1786 GCA_964391045.1 uncultured Saprospiraceae bacterium | reverse complement strand
GCCCCGTTGTTAATTGGCCTTTAATGTCGAAAAGCCCATGGGCACATTTGCCCCGGGCTTTTTCGACTAAGGTCTCAAAATAAGAAAACTACATTCTTTATCGCACGCAGGACCGGCCTGCCTGGAAGGTCAATCAAGGGTACAACGGAAAGACACGCATGAAAGTTTTTCGAATATGAAAAAATCACATGCAGCGCCTGATTCGCTGGTCCCGTCGGACATGTCAAAGATAGGCGATTCCCGGCGGAATGCAAAAAACCGGACGACCGAATCCGCTATTTCCTTTAATTTTTTATGTTTACCTATTGATTATTATTAATTTACACATTACATATAATCATAAATTAAAACAAATCCACCAGCGATCCCCCCGGCCTCAGGGAATGGCTTCGGACGCTTTTTAGTTTTTCGATTCTACCTTTTCGATTTTCGTTTATCTTCGCCTCCCCATCCCAAGCCGCCCGGGTGCTGAAATTGGTAGACAGGCATGTTTGAGGGGCATGTGTTCGTAAAGGACGTGCGGGTTCAAATCCCGCCCCGGGCACCCTCTTCCTTCCAGATTTTTCGATGAATACCGTCTTGATCGCCTCCGCGCAACGCGCCGGAGACCGGTCAGTCGTTGTGGAGGTCCCGCACCTTCTGGAGGAAAGGCGAGGCGAAGACGAAGTTCTGGAGGATCTCGTTCTTCGACGTGAGGACCTCGTCCTTGTTGCCCGTCCAGGCCAGCTCCCCGTTGTGGAGCAGGGCGATGTTGTCGCCGATGGCCATCACCGAGTTCATGTCATGGGTATTGATGATCGTCGTGATGTTAAAGTCGACGGTGATGCCGTGGATGAGTTCGTCGATGACGAGTGAGGTCTTGGGGTCGAGGCCCGAGTTGGGCTCGTCGCAGAACAGGTACGTAGGCTGGAGGACAATAGCCCGGGCGATACCGGCCCGTTTTTGCATGCCGCCGCTGAGCTGGGAGGGATACTTCGTGTTGACCCCCGTGAGGTTGACCCGTTCGAGGCAGTAGTTGACGCGGTCCAGCTTCTCCTTGGCCGTCTTGGTGGTGAACATATCCATCGGGAAGCGGATATTCTCCTCGATGGTCATCGAGTCGAAGAGGGCTGTCCCCTGGAAGAGCATGCCGACCTTCATCCGGATCTCCCGCACGCTCTTCTTATCGAGCGCCGTGAAGTTGACGTTGTCATACCAGACCGTGCCCGACGAGGGCGGATAGAGGCCGACCAGGATCTTGAGCAGGACGGTCTTACCGGCGCCGCTCCGGCCGATGATGAGATTGGCCTTTCCGGCCTGGAATTCCAGGTCGATGTTGCGCAGGACTTCCTGCTCCCCGAATGTCTTGCAGATCTTCTCGGCGCGGATCATGAGGTCAGCAATACGGCGATGAGATAATCGGCGATCAGGATGGCGATATTGCTCATGACGACCGCCCGGGTGCTGGCCTTGCCGAGCTCAATGCTCCCGCCCGTGACGAAGTACCCCTGGTAACAGGAGATCGACGCCAGGAGGTAGCCAAACACGACCGCCTTGACATACATGATGGTCACGTTCCACGGCTCGAGGTATGCCCGGATCCCCTGTACGTACTCGGCGCTGGTAAAGAGGCCTGTAGGTACCGCGGCCACGAAGGCCCCGAGGATGCTCACGAAGGCCGCGACGGATACGAGGATCGGCACGATCAGCACCGCCGCGATGAGTTTGGGCATGACGAGGAAGGCCGCCGTGTTGACACCCATGATCTCCATGGCGTCGATGTGCTCCTTCTGGCGCATCCCGCCGA
>CAYMLN010000644.1:0-1792 GCA_964391045.1 uncultured Saprospiraceae bacterium | reverse complement strand
TTAAACACTTAAACACAAACGAGGGGTGGGGTTACCCGCCCCTTCGTTTGCTAATGCAGTTCGATCGTCTCCACCTCCCGGATCCCGTGCAGCCTTAGATCGATGTGCCGGCGGTGCGCCTTCGCCTTAAAGTCGTGGATGATCTCGAGGACGTCGTGGTCGATATAGGTGCTTTCGACGCCGCGGATGTCGATGACCGCGTAGTCGGGAAGCCGGTCGAGCGCCTCGGTGATCTTCCGCTTGTTGAGGAAGCTGACGTTGGGCGCGAGTTCCATGACGAACTCGCGGATCTGGCCGTGCTTCGATTCGCGCATGGTGAAGCCGGCCGACTGGTACGTGTACTTGATGAGGAAGTAGATGGCGAAAGCCACCCCGATCGCTACGCCGATGAGGAGGTCGGTGAACAGGATAGCGCCGACCGTGACAGCGAAGGGCAGGAATTGCTCGCGGCCCTGGCGAAAGACGACGCGGAACAGCGAGGGCTTGGCCAGGTTGTAGCCCGTTCGCACGAGGATTACCGCCAGGACGCAATACGGGATGCTGTTGAGCAACGGGATGGCGAGGAGGATGGCCAGGAGGATCCAGATGCCGTGCGCGAATCCGGACCATCGCGTACGAGCACCGGCCTCGGCATTCGCCGCGCTGCGGACGATGACGGCCGTGATGGGCAGGCCGCCGAGCAGGCCACTCACGATATTGCCCGTCCCTTGGGCGATGAGCTCGCGGTTCTGCGGCGTCACCCGGTTGTATGGGTCGAGCTTGTCGATGGCCGTCACGCTCAGGAGCGTCTCGAGGGACGCGACGAAGCAGATGACGATCGCGCTCTGCCAGATGCCCGGGTGTTCGAGAAGGCCGGTGAAATCCGGCACGCGGATGTCCGACCAGACATTGGATGGAATGTTGACCAATTGGGAAGGTTCGAGCGCCCATGCCGGGGCGATGCGCCCAAGGCCCCAGGCGGCGACGGCGCCGAAGAAGACCGTGATGAACGAAGCCGGCAGGATGGGCAGCGGGCCGGCCAGGAAACGCTTGCTGATGCCAAGGACCAGGAAGGCGAAAGCGCTCAGCAGGATCACGGTGAGCGACGTGTGTTCGACGATATTCCCCAGGTGGGACCAGCTGTGGTTGAACGTGATGATGTTGAGGAAATCCTTGCTCCAGAATCCCGGCTGGTCGTAGCCGAGGATGAGCGGGATCTGTTTGGCCATGAGCATGATGCCGATCGCGGCGAGCATGCCCTTGATCACGGCCGACGGGATGAAATGGGTGAAGCCGCCAAGCTTGAGTATGCCCAACAGCATTTGCAATGCACCTGCCAGCGCCACGGCCAGGAAGAACAGGGAGACCGAGTCGAGCTCCTGGATCGTGGCCACGCAGATCGCCGTGAGGCCCGCAGCGGGGCCGCTTACGCTCAGTTCGGACCGGCTGATGAGCGAGACGACAATGCCGCCGACGATGCCGGAGATGAGACCGGATACCACCGATGTGCCGGAGGCCAGCGAGATGCCCAGGCAGAGCGGCAGGGCAACGAAGAAGACGGTGATGCTCGCCCGGAAATCGTGGCGGAAAAACGAGCGGACGGTGAAGGCGACCTTGCGGTGCGGCATGGGTAGCGACGTTTGAGGGCCTCAGGCGGGTCTAGGGGCCTAAAGGTAAACGTTATCGACGGGGACGTGGGATGTCCCGGCGACAAGGTGTTTCGCGGTCGTTCATTCCTAACCGGGGTGTGGCTTTTTTTGCATATCTTGATGGTACGCCTCGTGTCCATGATCACCCGCTGTCCGATTGCCCG
>CAYMLN010000643.1:0-1792 GCA_964391045.1 uncultured Saprospiraceae bacterium | reverse complement strand
GTGGCCCCAGTCGGCCGGCCACCAGTCCTGCGAGTCGGTCATCAGTGTGAAGAGGTCTTTCTTGACCGCCGCGAGGTCGAGCGACTTGAATTCCTCCGCGTAGTTGAAGTCCTTGCCCATCGGGTCGGACATTTCGGAATGCTGGCGGAGGATGTTGAGCTTAAGTTGGTTGGGCCACCAGTCGCGGTTGCGCGGGCCGCTGCCGGCAACCTGTTTCATATCGCCATGGTTAAACGGGCATTTGCCCCCGCTGCCATTGCCGTTCGATGCATGTTCGCTCATATCGGATCTATTTAGGATGGTTGAAGGATAAAGTTACGGGAATGCCGCCTGTCCTGTCCGGTCGAACCATCACAAGTGGGGCGAACATTGCCGTAACCTGGTGCAAAAGTCGGCATTGCTTTACTATTGAGCAAATCTAACATGTCTATAATCGAATAGACAATATCTATTTCGTTTTGATCCGGCTTCGCCTGTGGTCAGAACGATCCGCTCGCAGGACGGCCCTGCGATCCTCCGATTTGCGCGTACGGCCGAAATCCTTCATTTTCGGGCCATCCCATCACCCTGATCCGGCCTCGGCCGGATGCACGATAACACCCGCGAAGGCATGAATATCCGCTACTTCTCCCTGGCCTGCCTGGCCCTGATGATCTGGCTCCCGGCCTGCCAGGACGATGACGATCCGTGTGACACCCCGCGCCCTGGCGAGGATTACACGCTCAGCGCCCAGGCGCTTGACCTCATCACGCCCTACGCCGCCGCGACCCGGGTCATCTTCAGGGACAACGCAGGCGGCGAGGTGCCCTTTGTCATCAGCGCCGTGCGCGATACGGTCGTGCAGTACGAATACGCCGCGCAGTGCGCCTTCGACCCGGGCCAGGTCCAGCCGGTGCAGGGCACATCTCAGCTCGTATCGCTCAGGCTGGCCAATCCGGCGGTACTGCCGGACCCGCTTCACATGACCCTCTACGAATTTCCCCGCCCCGATACCACCGTCGCGCTGGAGGCCTTCTCGATCTCGCTGAGTGCCCTGCTGTCCGGCGACTACCAGGCCGGCGACGAGTTGTTCTACTTCATTTTCGGCACCGATAACACTCAACTCACTGTCCTCGACAGCCTCGTCACGGGAGGAAAGACCTTTTACGAGGTCTACCAAGCCACGCAGATCACGCCCGCGCCTAAATACGCGGTCAGTTACACGATTACAGAAGGAATTGTGCGCATTGTCGACCCGGCCACCGGACTCACGCTCGTGTACGACCGGACGGAATGATCTCGTCCACGTCTTTATTTTCCTGACCCGCCAATCCCGCCGCACATGCTTACCTCGATCCATCCCAAGCTCCCCATGCGCGACAAGGCCACGACCCGGGCCTACTATGTCGGCCAACTCGGCTTCACGGACATCGGTGCAGCAGATTACCCGGATTACCTGATGGTTCGCCGCGATGCGGTGGAGCTGCACTTCTTCCTCCACCGCGACCTCGATCCGAACACCAATGACGGGCAGGTGTATATCCGAACGGACAATATCGACGCCCTCTACCTGTCGCTTCTCAATCATGGTGTTGCCATTCATCCGAACGGGGCCCTGCATGTGAAACCGTGGGGCCAGAAGGAGTTTTCGCTTCTCGATCCGGACAATAATTTGCTGACGTTCGGGCAAAACGGATAACGGATAACGGTAAACGGCAAACGGATAACGGATAACGGTAAACGGACAACGGATAACAGAAGCATGGCCGTGGTTGGCGTCCTTGCCGACCACAGTGGAAGGCACTCCGTGATC
>CAYMLN010000642.1:0-1798 GCA_964391045.1 uncultured Saprospiraceae bacterium | reverse complement strand
AGTAGCCTTTTTCACAGCGCCAGCGAATGTCGTTTTGTTTTGTCTCCAGGTTGAAAACGCTGAAGAAGGGGAGGTCGCCCTCCGGCGACGCGCCGGATCCACGCATGGCGATGCCGCGGCCCTCATCGACGGTGAAGAGCACGTTGCGTTGGAATTGGTTGCGCCGGAACATCGGCGATCCAGGGTCGTTGTACCGGTCGTTGGTGCTGCGGTCGACGATGACGGTCTTCTGCCCGGTGCGCGGATCGAGCGTCGATGTCCGCACACGCTGCTTGCCCGTCAGGCCCTCGTTGATGAGCGCAAGACGTTCGTCGCCCCAGGTCATGCCCCGATACCGCATTTCCGTGCGCGCGAGTTCGGACTCCGCGCCGTCAAAGGGCGCACGCAGTTGCATGACAACATCATGATGCTGCACATCGGTGGCGATCAGGCCGCCGTCGAGCGGCTTCGCCCAAACCACCGTAGCGGGTTCGTCCGCCCGCCAACTGAAACCGCGGGGGACATCCTGGACATTGTCGAAACCTGTCGGTGATTTTTCCGTCGAGGGCAATTCGGCCAGCACGCGCACCGTGCGTCCCTGCCGGTCGATGATGGAGATCGTGCTTGGAAATCCGCTGACGGGCACCAGGTAGCTGAACGGCCGGCGGATGATATCGATGATGTAATACTTCCGGTCAGGGCTGATGCTCGCGTATTGATGGAGCGCGGGCGGACCGATCTTCGTCTCCCGACCGCCCTTGTTTTCCACGAGCTGGCTGGTGGCATAGAAGGCAAACAGGTCCTCGTCATAGGGACTCTTGATCAGGTCCTGGTAGGTGCGGCTCGGGGCGGCATCGCCACTATTTTCCTGGACGGCCGGCCCTCGCGGTGTCAATGGCCGGGCCGGTGCGGCACTGGCGGGGGCCAGCGTGGTAAAATAGGTCAGGGTCTCGTCATCCGCATAACCGAATCCCCCGATGACCATGTTGAGCGGCGAAGTGTTGACCTTGCGCGCGACGCCGGTCGCCACGTCGACCTCGTATAGGTCGATCCCGGTGTCGGTGGTATGGGTGACGGCGAATTTCGTCTGGGAAGGGTTCCACACAGGTCCGGAGCCCTGCATCGGCTCGGGGAGCCCGGTGACCTGGATTTCTTTGCCGGTCTTCAGGTCCCGGATGGAATAGCTCCGGACATAGCGCGAACGACTGGGGCCGAAGGTGTTCGGGTTGAGGCGGAGCCCGGCGATCCGCAATTCGGGCTGGGCGAGTTCGGCGACCTTGTTGTACGTCCCGAATTGGCTCAGGATCATCGTGGTGCCCTGGTCATCGATGCTGGCCGACGGGGTTGGCGGCGCGAGGAGCACGTCGGCCATGACTTGGGGCGGACGCTGATACTGCAGGTCCTCTTGCGCACGAAGGGCAAGGGATACCAGCACGACAAACAGAACAAGGGAGAATCTCATCTTCAAGGAAGGATTGGAAAACGAAAGGTCGATGGCGACCGCGATCAAGAGGTGCGGCGGCTTGCGTGGCCGGGCTGCGCCTGTCCTGACGGCCATATACGGGGAACAAAGCGGCCAACTTTTCGCCGGTAGTCGGCGTAGTCCGGGTACTTGTCGGCCGAGATCGCCTCGCTGAAATCGGAACTTGACTTGAACAGCAGCAGGAGGAGGATCACCCCGGCGATCGACCAGTTGAACCATGCGCCGCCGGCCGCGATGCTGAACAGGTAAAAGACGATCCAGATGCCTTGTTCGGCGGCGTAGTTCGGGTGGCGGACCCAGCCCCACAGGCCGGTCTGCACGAAACCCGGGCCATAG
>CAYMLN010000641.1:0-1803 GCA_964391045.1 uncultured Saprospiraceae bacterium | reverse complement strand
TGGCCCTGGATGTTCTGCTTGATGGCCTCCTCCGGATATTTCATGTTACCCTTGATGTGCTCGAGGAGCTTGCGGAATGTGCAATCCTGGGCGGTATCCGTTTCACAGCCGGCGAACTTGGGCATAACTTCAGCCACGACATAGATCCCGTCGGCCGGCGCACTGATCCTCTCTTCCAGGACGGGCTTGTCCTTGGCCGGCGCGTCCAGGTTGAAGCTTACGGGCACGGTGTACCGGAACGCGATGCGCTTGCCGCCGTTCTCTGCAGGTACCCATTTCATTTTGCGGTCCTTCATCAGCTGGATGACGCGGACGGCTTCATTGGCCAGGCCCATGCCAGGGTCCTTGACCGGCCGGATACCGCCGATCAGCCCGTTCTTCTCGACCACGAACTCGACCAGGACGAGGCCTCCGGTACCGGCAGCCTTGGCCTCGGGAGGAATTTGGAGATTGGCCTGGATGAATTCGGCCAGCCGGGTCTTGGTGCATTCCGTCATGCGGGGATCGCAGCCCGGCCAGGCGGCGGAGACGTCGGCGCGGCGCGGCGCCTCTTCAAACGGGGTCTGGGCCATTGCGCCCATCGTGAGCGTCAGGATGATCGCGACAAACGAGGCGCGGAAAGCGGGAAAACGCATGCTGTTCATTTGAGTAAAGTGTGGAAAACGACCGTTAAACGAAGCCGCAAAGGTAATTATTCCCTGTCCGGCGGGGAAGGGATCATTTTCCGTAGTACCGGAGCGCGAGCTGCTCGCCGTCAAACTCCGCATACGAATTGAATGAGATCCAGTCGCCCAGATTGATGTACCGGGCCCCGTTAACCCCCAGGTCGTGGTCTATCGGCAGGTGCCGGTGGCCGAAGACAAAGTAGTCGACCGGCTCATGCTTGAGCGTCTCGAGGGCAAACTGGATCAGCCATTCCTTTTCCGGCCCGAGGTATTTTTCCTCGCTCGTCATTTGCCGGCTCTGGCCGGAAAAGAACTTCATGAGCCGGATCCCGGTATTCGGATGAATGCGCGCAAACAGCCACTGCGCCGCAGGGTTGGCAAAGACCCGCTTGATGAACTTGTACCCCAGGTCGCCCGGGCCCAGTCCGTCCCCATGGCCGATGTAAAACTGCTTGCCCCCGATCTCGCGCATGATGGGTTCGCGATAGATCGGAATGCCAAACTCGTCCGTCAGGTAGCGAAACATCCACATGTCATGGTTGCCCGTGAAGTAATACACCGGAATGCCCGCATCCCGTATCCGCGACAGTGCCCCGAGCAGCCGGGAATACCCCTTGGGGATCACCTGCCCGTACTCGAACCAATAATCCCAGACGTCCCCGACCAGGTACAACGCGTCCATGTCCCGCGCAGCCTCATCGAGCCACTGCACGATCAGTCGCTCGCGCGCCTGGCTCGTCGTCGGCCCGTCAGTGCCCAGGTGGAAGTCGGAGGCGAAGTAGGTCTTGCCCATGCGAGTGCTTTGTGTATGGGGTTTAATGTGTAGAGGTTAGAGGTTAGAGTGTAGTGGTTAGTGTTGAGCGTGAATTGAATGCCTGGAAGGATTGACCTCCGTGATTGAACGATAAGGTCGGCAACCATTTCCACGCCGGGGACTGAATTCTTGAATGATACACATTACACGACCAAGAGAACTTCTAAACCCTAACCTCTAAACCCTAACCTCTACACCCTACACAAACCGCGTATCCGCCTCCATCACATGCCCGCAATTCGGACACGTCCGCTTGTGCTCGTCGCCGTAATACTCGCGGAAGCGAGGCAGGAAGTCTTTCTCGATATTGGTCAGCGGGAAATA
>CAYMLN010000640.1:0-1825 GCA_964391045.1 uncultured Saprospiraceae bacterium | reverse complement strand
AGCCCTTGGTGTTCGCGTCGTGGGGCAGTGGAGCCAGGTGCTTGGCGCTTCGATCACCAGCGTCATCGATAAAGGCGGCGCGCAGGCCGCCGGACTGCAACGCGGCGACATCATCCGGAAGGTGGATGAGTTTGAGGTCACTGACTTCGAGACACTCCGGTTTGCCCTCGGGCATTACCGTCCGGGGGACCAGGTCAACGTCAGTTTTACGCGCGGCGACGACTATGAAACACGCAAGGTCACGCTGACAGGCTGGGGTGATCTCCGCGGCTATGCCGCATCGCCGCGGCAAGATTGCGAACCGGCCGAGCCGGTGAAGGAATCTGTCGAATCAGCCATCCCGGCCACAGCCACAGATTCGCGCAAGGTCATTGAGGTGCTCGAACCCGGCGATCTCCGCATGTTCCCCAATCCGACGGACGGTCCGGTCGAGGTCTCCTTCACGACCGCGCCGGGTCCACTGCACGTCAGCGTGACGGATGCCAACGGACGGGTCGTCTTCCAGGAGCGCAGCGAGCATGGCGCCGGCCGGTATGACGGACGCATCGACCTGGGCAAATTTGCCCCGGGGCAGTACCTGCTGACCGTCACGCAGGGCGACCGCGTCTTCACGCAACAGATCGTCAAACAGTAAAGGTCGGACGCCAAGGGATTTGCAGCCGATGGCGGCAGCGCCCATGTGTCCGGTCATTTTCGGAATAGGTTTTTCAGATGCCTGCGGGTCGGCCTTCAATGCCGGCCCGCAGCCTTTTCAGGCCATGGCCATCAGCGCATCGGTGAGCTGAAGGGCATGTGATCACGCGGCACATGATTGCGGACCATGATCGGCGAGGGCCCCGTAGGGCGCAAGCTGAGCTTGCGCCCAGCATGCGCTCGCAAAGCATGGATAGCGATCACGTCCTGCGTGATCGACGCCTCATATCCTTACACATACCCGGGGTTAAAGTCCCGGGCTACTGTCTGAGCCGCTCCTGCGGAGCGCACTGGCAAGCCGACAATGCTTCGGCCGGATACGGGTGGATTTCCCGGGCAATTCGGAACAAATCATTTCGATGCTATGCACTACCAGGGCTAACGCCGTAGGCCCTTTCGCGGCGAAGGGCGAAGCCCTGCCATCTTTATCGCCCGGCGATCCCTTCGTCAGGCAGCCGGTCCCGCATCGGCGGGACCGCAACTTCGAAAGAATCAATGCTGCCGGGCGCAAGCCGAGCTTGCGCCGAACAGACTCTTATCAACCATGAACCGCGATCACGTTCCGCGTGATCGCCTCCTTGTACCCATTCCCATACCCAGGGTTAAACCTTCGGGGTGCTGAATGTGCTGCTCTTGCGGGACGCAATAGCACGTGGACAATGCTGCGATTGGCTCAAGTATACCCCGGTGCGCATCCCGGAGACCAGGCGCACGGACCTGGAGTAAGTATTGCCGATCTGAATGGCTTAGTTGGTCTGAGGGATACGGAGCGTCATGTCGGCAAATGGCTTTAATCAGGGATGTCCACAGGCCGCGTAAATCTTCTTTTCTTTCGGATCATAACCAAATCCCTGCTCCCATGTCCCGCGGACTCATGACCATCGGCCTGCTCGTCCTCTCCAATATCTTCATGACACTCGCCTGGTACGGCCACCTGAAGTTCGCCCAGATGAAAGCCTTCCACAAGGCGGGCCTCTTCACCATCATCCTCATCAGCTGGGGCATCGCCTTCTTCGAGTATTGCGCCCAGGTGCCGGCCAACCGGATCGGCTTCGAGGGCCGGGGCGGCCCCTTCTCCCTCGTCCAGCTCAAGGTCATGCAGGAGGTGATCACCCACGTCGTCTTCATGGCG
>CAYMLN010000639.1:0-1829 GCA_964391045.1 uncultured Saprospiraceae bacterium | reverse complement strand
ACTGGCGGCGCCGGCAGGCCTGTCCTGGCAGGCGGAAAGGAGGACAGCCGTCAGCACGGCGAGGAGAAAAGCGATGTGACGCATGGCAACGGTTGATGACGGGTTCACCGGATATGGGCTATCTTGGCCACGCGTCCCGCACGGGATACGGATCAAGACCATTCGATTGACCCAAGCGCCTAAATATAGCGACCTCTCCGGTATGCCCCCGCACGGATATGCCACCCTGCATGCGGCCTTCGAGGCGTACCTCGACCGCCAGCGACCCGCCGGGTCGCCCGATACGCTCTACGCGCCGATCCGCTACATTAACGCACTCGGCGGTAAGCGCATCCGGCCCGTGCTTGTACTCATGGCCTATAATCTCTGGCACGACGACATCACGCCGGCCCTGCCCGCCGCGATGGCCGTGGAGTTTTTCCACAACTTCACGCTGATGCACGATGACATCATGGACCAGGCGCCGCTGCGCCGGGGCCAGGAGACCGTGCACGTCCGGTACGGCACCAACGCGGCTATCCTCAGCGGCGATGCGATGCTTATCCGGTGCTACGAATTGCTGCTCGACGCGGGACGGCCTAACAACATTGGCGACGTCCTCTGCCGGCGCATGAGCGAGGTGGCGCTGGCGATCTGCGAAGGCCAGCAGCTCGACATGGATTTCGAGCGCCAGGATTTCCCAGCCGAGCCCCTCTATCTGGAGATGATTCGCAAGAAGACGGCAGTGCTCCTTGGCCTCAGCCTTGAGCTCGGCGGGCGGCTCGCGGGCGGTTCGGAGACAGAGGTGGCCGACCTCTACGCCTTCGGCGAAATGATGGGCCTCGGCTTCCAGGTGCAGGACGATTTTTTGGATGTCTTCGGCGACACCGAGCTCACCGGAAAGCAAAAGGGTGGGGACATCCTCCGGGGAAAGAAGAACTTCCCGTACGTGCATCATTGCGCAACCCTCGCGCCCGGCGACCGGCAGGCCTTCCGCGCCCGCTACGCTGACGCGGCGGCCAACCAGACGATCGACGACATCCTGGAGATCTACAGCCGCGCAGGCGTCGACGCCTACACCCGGGATATGTTCAACGGCCTTTTCGCCCAGGGACTCGCCCGGCTCGGAGCGCTCAACCACGGCCGGACCTCGGGTATTCACGAAGTTATCCGGATCTTGATGGAGCGTCGGTCCTGACGCGATCCGGTCATTGTAACAAATGTGACCGGAGGCGATACGCGGGGCCTTGAATTTTGCCTCCGTATTCAGACCCACATGGAAATCGCAGGATATCTCGCATCGATCGTCATCGGCATCTCCCTCGGCCTCATCGGCGGAGGCGGATCCATTCTCACCGTACCCGTCCTGGTCTACCTGTTCAGCGTCGACGCTGTCCTGGCCACGGCCTATTCCCTGTTTATCGTCGGCCTCACGTCGGCCGTAGGCTCCTACAGGTACTTCCAGCAGAAGCTGGTCAACATCCGCACCGCCATCATCTTCGGCATTCCAAGCATCATCGCCGTATTCATGACCCGGGCCTACATCGTCCCGGCCATTCCCGACGAACTTTTCACCGTCGGCAGCCTGGTGGTGACGAAGGGCGTGTTTATCCTCGTCCTGTTCGCGGTTCTCATGATCGCCGCGGCCTACAGCATGATCCACAAGCCCAAGTTGCCGAAGCCGGAGCCGACGGGCGAACAAAAATTCAACTACCCGGTTATCCTCCTGGAGGGTGCCGTGGTGGGCGTCATCACCGGCCTCGTAGGGGCGGGCGGCGGATTCCTCATCATCCCGGCCCTCGTCATCCTCAGCAAACTGCCGATGAAAGAAGCCGTAGGCACCTCGCTGG
>CAYMLN010000638.1:0-1830 GCA_964391045.1 uncultured Saprospiraceae bacterium | reverse complement strand
GTAAAGGAATCCGTGACCGTGCAGATGCCATCCGTGACCGTCACGTAATAGGTCGTTGTCGAATCCGGTGTCGTGATCGGGTCCCAGGGCTTCGTGAGGTCCAGGCCGTCGAGCGGGGACCATGTGTAGGTGAGCGTCGAATCTCCGTTCAGGATCAGCTGCGCGGATTCGCCGAGGCAGACCGTGTCTGTCGTGGGATTGAAATCAACTTCAAGAATCACCACATTGACCGTGATCGAGTCCGACACCTCACACAGGCCGTCTGTCGCCGTCACGCTATAGGTTGTCGTCAGGCCGGGGAATGCTACCGGGTCCCAGGGTTTCGTGAGATCGAGGCCGAGCGTCGGGTCCCACGTATAGGTAAGCGTGGAGTCTCCGTTGAGCAGCAGGTGTGTCGATGCGCCGAAGCATAGCGTATCGGCGGCCGGATTCAACTGCAGGTCGAGTTGCCGGACGGTAAAGGAGTCGATCTTCGTGGATGTACATCCGTTCGAATCGGCGACCACGAGCGTCAGGTAGACCAGTGCCTCGCCATCGATGTCGAACGTAAATGAGGGATTCTGCGCCGAGCTTGTCAGGATGCCTCCGGGATGCGTCAGCAACCACGACCAGGCGGCCGGCGGATGGGCCGTGCCGGTGGACAAGTCAGTCGCCGTCACCGTGATGCTGTCCATACAGGAAGGCACATCATAGGTAAAGTCCGCATTCACATCCGCGATGAAGACGCCGATGCGCGTAACGGCTGTATCGTAACAGAGTCGGTTCGTATCGAAACCAAGCAGCTGGACATCATAAAATCCTTCAGCCGGGTAGGTATACGTGGGGTTGACCTCGGTGGACTTGGCACTGGCCGGATTGCCGAGGTCGAATGTCCACTCGAATTGTTCGGAGTTCGTCGAGGTGTTGGTAAAGGCGACCGTCAACCCGTCGCACGTCAACTCGGGCACGTCGAAGGCGGCGCTGGGGACGTCATTGCAGGCCCGGACGTTGAATTGAAAATCGCGGCGGGTACGGCCGATCTCCTCGCCTTCATCGTTGAATGCGCGGACGCAGATACTGACGATGAACTGCCCGACGGTGTTCGGCGTTGCCGTCAAGACACCCGTATGCGGATCGATCGCCAGCGGCACACCACCCATGATGTTCGCCACGCCATAGGGCGGGCGCCAGACGATCAGGGGAAACGGTGGCGGGTTGGGCGGCTGTGGCATATTGAGGATCGCATCCCCGCCGGCGAAAGGCGTCTCCAGGCAATAGACAAGGGAATCGCCCTCCAGGTCGAACGCGCTATGGTCAAAGGAGAATGGTTCGTTGGCACACACGTACACCGCAGGGAAATCGACGAACCGGGGCGAAGAATTTTGCTGGAGCTGGGCTGTACCGCTGAGCAAGGCTGCAAGGGTCATACCCGTGTTCAGCGGATTCAGCACGTTGGTCAGCGTCCCGTTCCGGCAACACCGTTGGTAGGCCATGATATAGCCGGTTGGCCGGTAAGGCAGGAAGATCGTGTCCCGGTAGACCGTCTGGTGGACGCAGATGTCGCTGCCGGCGATCGTACAGTCGCTGATCAGCGTCGTATTGAGAGTATCGTCGTCGTTGAACGGGATGAGCAGCTGGCCGTTGAACCCGACGAAGGAGATGAGCTGGTTCGTCGTGGCATCGAAGAAGCCGATGGAGGCCGGGTCATCGAACTGCGCGTCCGGGGCGCCATTGAGGCAGTCCCGGCGGAGCACCAGGCGAATCTCATACAGATTGTTGCCAAGCGCCCGATACGTGAGCTCGCCGCCGACGATGTGCGTGGCGCCGGCCTGCTGCGGCGCGAAGAGCCAT
>CAYMLN010000637.1:0-1832 GCA_964391045.1 uncultured Saprospiraceae bacterium | reverse complement strand
GGCTGGTTTACGACAAGGCCATGCCCGGTCATTTCCTGCAATACCTTACCGGCCTCCTTGGGGTAGACAGGTTCGGCTTCTTTCCCGAAGGGCGTTACCACAACAACTTTGACTTCTTTCGCTTCCCGTCGCGGGGAATGGACCACCTGCGGGACATCCCGCTGCCACCGCTCGAATACAAGCCCTTCGCCGGACGGATGTCCATTTTCGATCCCATCCGCGAACGGGATCACATGATCCACGTGCCCTATCACCAGTACGAGCCGGTCGTGCAATTCTTCGAGCATGCCGCCCGCGACCCGCTGGTGACGCACATCAAGATCATCCAATACCGCGTGGCGTCCAACAGCCGGATCATGGAAGCCCTTATGCAGGCCGTGAAGTCAGGCAAGCAGGTCTACGCCTTCGTCGAGGTCAAGGCACGGTTTGACGAAGAGGCCAACCTCCGGTGGGGTGAGCAATTGGAACGGGCGGGGATCATCGTCCGGTACAGCTTCCCCGGCCTCAAGGTGCACAGCAAGCTCGCCCTCGTACGCCGGCTGGAATCGGACGGCCCGCGATTGTATGCCTACCTCAGCACGGGCAATTTCCATGAGGTGACCGCCCGGCTCTACAGCGACTCCGGCCTGTTTACCGCCGACTAGCGGTTGACGACGGAGGTCGCCCGCGTCTTCTCCTTCCTGGAAACCGTCAAGCTTCCGACCGAAAACTTCGAACACCTGCTGGTCGGCCAGTTCAATCTGCGCAAGCATCTCCTGCAACTGATCGACCACGAGATCGCGGAAGCCACGGCCGGACGACCGGCATCGATCACGCTGAAGATGAACAGCCTCCAGGACGAAGTCATGATCGAGCGACTCTATGCCGCGAGCGCCGCGGGCGTGCGGATCGAACTCAACATACGGGGTATCTGCTGCCTCGTGGCCGGCAAGAAAGGCCTGAGCGAGAACATCCGGGCGTTCAGTATCGTCGACCGGTTCCTCGAGCACAGTCGCGTGTTCATCTTCTATCACGGCGGCAAGGAACTGATGTACCTGTCCTCCGCCGACTGGATGCAGCGCAACCTCTCCTTCCGCATCGAGACGGCCTTCCCCGTCTATGACCCGCATCTCAAGTCGGAAATCAAGGACATGCTGCACATCCAGCGGACCGACAACACCAAAGCCCGCTCACTCAACAGCGGCAAGATCAACGCGTATATGCGGAACGAATCCGACATCGCGATCCGCGCCCAGCACGAGATCTACTACTACCTGAAGCGCCTCGAAGAGGCACGAAGCTGACCCGGCCACCGGGCTTTACAATTCCTTTTCAGGGTTAACCCCGTAGCGTGCGGCGTTGTCGGACTGGATCTTTGCCTTGCTTATAATCCTACGTCCCATGAATTACTCGTTGTCCACCGATCCTTCCCGGATCCGCCGCTCCTACGGCACGTCCACACTTCATGTCACCTACGCCCGCTCATCCGATGATCGGATGGTCATCGCCGACCTCCTGCATGGCGCACGCTCGTCCTCGACCGACCGCCTCGACATCACGGACGCGGACGAGACCGGCATCAAGGTGCGCCTTCCGCAAGTGCCTGCCGGGTGCTATACCCTTGAGATCCAGGACGGCGGGCGAACGATCCGGCACCGATTGATGCTCCAGTAAGGGGAAACCCTTAAAAGGAAAATTCGGTGTTTTCGTTCATGTCTGCGCCGGATGATCGGGGCATCTTTACATCATCAACGAACACAAAAACGTCCAACGGGACGGAAGACATACAGGAAGACAAGATGAGAATACCGACTTCCTGAAACCAGTAAAGGGGTGAGACTTGCCGGGGTCAT
>CAYMLN010000636.1:0-1835 GCA_964391045.1 uncultured Saprospiraceae bacterium | reverse complement strand
TAAACCCTCTAAACCTTCTAAACATCCTCACGTACAGCCCCCTAATCCTTAACCCAATAAAAGATATCCCTGTCCCTTTCGTACCTTTGCGGCATCAAAATCAAGCCCTGTCATGTCAGGCATTATCCGCTATACCCTGCTTCTAGTTCTCGTCCTGGTGAGCTTCGTCCGGTGCAAGGACGCCGTACCGTCGACCGAGGTCACGGCCAATACCGGTTACATCCACCGCGCGGTGGACAAGACCACGGAAATCATCATCCACGACATCTTCTCCCCGGTCGTGGCCGCACGGATCTACGCATATTCGAGCATCGCCCTGTATGAGACCCTGCGCCAATTGCGTCCGGAATTCCTGTCCCTGGCCGGCCAGGTCCGCGACCTGACCGACGTGCCGGCCGCACCCAACGATCCGAACCTGGATCTCAACCTCGCCGGGCTTCAGGCCTATATGACGGTGGCCAAGGCCCTCATCTTTTCCGAGCAGGAAATGGAGGATTTCCGCACGACCATCTATGACGAGATCCGGGCCAAGGGCGTGTCGGAGGATGTCTTCAAGTCCTCGCTCGCCTACGGTGATGCAGTCGCTGCCCACATCCTGGCGTGGTCGAAGAAGGATAACTACGCCCAAACCCGGAGTTTCCCCAAATTCACAGTAAGCAAGGACCCGAACCGCTGGCAGCCCACCCCGCCGGCCTACATCGAAGCGATCGAGCCGGACTGGAACAAGATCCGCCCGATGACCCTGGATAGTGCAGGACAATTCAAGCCCGCACCGCCGGCTGAATTCAGCACGGATACGACGTCGGAGTTCTACAAGCTCGCGCGCGAAGTGCACAACGCGCTTGATGAAGACAAGGAAAACAGGCTGGCCATCGCCAACTTCTGGGACTGCAACCCATACGTCATGCACCAGGAAGGCCACCTGATGTTCGCCACCAAGAAGATCACGCCCGGCGGACACTGGGTCGGCATCACCGGTCTCGTGACGCGGAAGACGGGACAAGACATGGCCGCTACGGCCGAGGCATATGCGCTCGTGTCGATCGGCCTCTTCGACGGATTCATCTCGTGCTGGGATGAAAAGTACCGGAGCAACCTGGTCCGCCCGGAGACGTACATCAACCGCAACATCGACTCGAAATGGGAGCCGGCCCTCCAGACGCCGCCCTTTCCGGAGCACACCAGCGGACATAGCGTGATCTCCAACGCATCGAATGTGATCCTGACGAAAATCTTCGGGGACAACTTCGCGTTCGACGACAGTACCGAGGTCGCCTATCAGTTGCCGGTGCGCAGCTTCAAGTCCTTCCAGGAGGCGGCCGACGAAGCCTCGATCAGCCGCTTCTACGGCGGTATCCACTATATGCCCGCCATCGAGGAAGGGGTCACCCAGGGCGTAAAGGTGGGGCAGCATGTATTGTCCCGCATCCAGACCCGGAAGACCGCCGAATAAGCCAGAACACAACCGAAATGCCTGTCCTGCAGGCATTTCTTCATTAACCCGCAATCATCATGAACTACCGTATCGAGAAAGACAGCATCGGCCCCGTCCAGGTACCGGCCGATGTCTACTGGGGCGCGCAGACCCAGCGCAGCAAGGAAAACTTCAAGATCGGGGGCCACCGCATGCCGATCGAGGTCATTCGCGCTTTCGCCATCCTCAAGAAGGCCGCGGCGCAGGCCAATGAAGACCTGGGCGTCCTGCCCAAGGCCAAGGCCCAGCTCATCGGCAAGGTCTGTGACGAGATCCTGAAAGGCAAGCTCGACGACCAGTTCCCGCTCGTCGTCTGGCAGACCGGATCGGGCACGCAGACCAACATGAACGTCAACGAGGT
>CAYMLN010000635.1:0-1844 GCA_964391045.1 uncultured Saprospiraceae bacterium | reverse complement strand
CTTTATCGAGGCGTCGCGCATCATCAAGGCGACATGCCCGGGCGCGAAGATCAGCGGCGGCGTGAGCAACATCTCGTTTTCCTATCGCGGCAACAATGCCGTGCGCGAGGCCATGCACGCGTCGTTCCTGTATCACGCCATCCAGGCCGGCATGGACATGGGCATCGTCAATGCGGGCATGATCGAAGTGTATGAGGCCGTTGAGCCCGAATTATTGAAGAAGGTCGAGGATGTGCTCTTCAATCGCCATCCGGACGCGACCGAAGCCCTGACGACGTATGCCGAGTCGATCAAATCCGGCGGCAAGATCATCCAGCGTGAACAGGCCTGGCGCGATGCGCCGGTGGAAGCGCGGCTTTCGCATGCATTGGTCAAAGGCATAACGGAATACATCGAGCAGGACACCGAAGAAGCCCGGCAGAAGTATGCCCGTCCGCTCGAAGTGATCGAAGGACCGCTCATGGACGGTATGAACGTCGTCGGCGAGTTGTTCGGATCAGGTAAAATGTTCCTCCCCCAGGTCGTCAAGAGTGCGCGGGTCATGAAGATGGCCGTCGCCTATTTGACGCCTTTTATTGAGGAGGAGAAAAGAGCCGGCGGCGACACGAAGGCCAAGGGCAAGATCCTGATGGCGACCGTCAAGGGCGATGTGCACGACATCGGGAAGAACATCGTCGGCGTCGTGCTGGCGTGCAACAACTACGAGATCGTCGACCTCGGCGTGATGGTGCCGGCCGACAAGATCCTGAAGATAGCCCGCGAGGAGAAGGTCGACATCATCGGCCTCAGCGGGCTGATCACACCCTCGCTCGACGAGATGGTGCATGTCGCTGCGGAGATGGAGCGCGAAGGATTCGACCTCCCGCTCATGATCGGCGGCGCCACGACCTCGCGCCTGCACACCGCGCTTAAGGTGGATCCGAAATACACGCGCGGTCCGGTCGTGCATGTCCTCGACGCCTCGAAGGCGGTTGGCGTAGCGTCCACACTGCTGTCCGAAGACAACACCCGGCGCGACACGTTCGTCCACGAGACCCGCACTGATTATGCCGCCCTTCGCGCGGCCCGGGAAGGCCGGAACACGAAGCGCTACCTGCCGCTGGCCGATGCCCGGCTCAACAAGGTCAACATCGACTGGGAACTATACACGCCTCCTGCGCCCGCCTGGAAAGGCGTGTGGTCGCTGCCTGACTATGACCTCAACGAGTTGCGCAACTATATCGACTGGACGCCCTTCTTCCAGAGCTGGCAACTCGCAGGCAAGTACCCGGATATCCTCGCCGACCCTATCGTGGGTCACGAGGCGACCCGGCTCTACGATGACGCCAACGCGATGCTTGACAAACTCATCGCCGAGGAATGGATCTCCGCCAACGCCGTGATCGGGTTGTTCCCGGCCAACAGCGACGGCGATGATATCATCCTCTATACCGACGATACGCGATCGGAAGAACGCACGCGACTGCACCACCTCCGCCAGCAAGTCATCAAGGCGCCCGGCCAGCCCAACTATTGCCTGTCCGACTTCATCGCCCCTGCCGGGTCCGGCAAGGCCGACTACATCGGAGCTTTCGCCGTCACCGCAGGTATACATGCCGACGAAAAGGCAAAGGAATTCCAGGCCGCACACGATGACTTTAACGCCATCCTGCTCAAGGCGCTGGCCGACCGCCTCGCCGAGGCCATGGCCGAGCGCATGCACGAGCGCATGCGCACCGAATGGTGGGGCTACGCGGCCGGCGAGAACCTGCCCAATGCCGACCTCATCGCCGAACACTATGCCGGCATCCGCCCGGCGCCCGGCTATCCAGCCTGCCCGGACCATACCGAGAAACGCACCCTGT
>CAYMLN010000634.1:0-1850 GCA_964391045.1 uncultured Saprospiraceae bacterium | reverse complement strand
GACTGATGTCGCCGTCAGCGATGATGAAATAAAACACGCCCTGGCATGGTTAAACGACCATCTGGCCGCCTGACCTGCCGGGTAACGAAAACCTGATCGATGAGCCAAGCTTCGGCCTATACGCGATACATCCGTTTCATGTGGTACGGCGCCGCCGGACTGGTGGCCGCGGTGATCCTGTTCTTCATCATCCTGTCCTTCCAGGGCCTCCCGGATTTCAAGCAGCTCGAGAATCCCGAGTTTGACCTCGCCTCCCAGGTCATCGACGTCAAGGGTCGGGAGGTCGGCCGCTATTACACCCAGAACCGCCTGCCGGTCGCGTATGACAGCCTCAACCCGAATCTCGTCAACGCGCTCGTGGCGACAGAGGACTCGCGGTTCTTTAGCCATTCGGGCGTCGATGTCAAGGCCCTGATGCGCGTCATGATGGGCATCGTCACGTTTGACCGCAACAAGGGCGGGGGCAGTACGCTGACCCAACAGCTCGCGAAATTGCTCTTCGACCGGCCCGACTTCTCCGGCATGGGTAAGCTTCAGCGCAACTGGACGCTCATGATGACCAAGTTCAAGGAATGGATCACGGCCGTCAAGCTCGAGCGCCAGTATACCAAGGAGGAGATCCTGGCGATGTACCTCAATAAGTTCAACTTCATCTACGGCGCGTATGGCATCAGCGCGGCGTCGAGCACCTACTTTTCCAAGAACCAGGAAGACCTGACCATCGAGGAGGCGGCGACCCTGATCGGGATGCTCAAGAACCCCGCCCTGTTCAACCCGATGCGCCGGCCCGACACGGTCATGCACCGTCGCATGATCGTGCTCAACCAGATGCGCAAGCAAGGCTTCATCTCCCGCGACGAATACGATTCCCTCAAGACCCTTCCGCTCAATATCCGGTTTACCGAATCCAGCCATGCGACGGGGCCGGCCCCTTATTTCCGCGCCGAACTGGCCGAATGGCTGAAGAAGCTTTTCGCCAAGGAAGGCATTCGCAAGGCCAACGGCGATCCTTACAACATCTACCGCGACGGCCTGAAGATCTACACGACGATCGACCTGGACATGCAGGTCCTCGCCGAAGAGGAGATGTTCAAGCACATGAAGAATGTCCAGGACAAATACAACCGGGTCTGGAAAGGGATGGACCCCTGGACGTATCGCGCGGACGCCGCCCAGAAGAAGATCCGCCAGGAATCGCTGACCAACCTCATCCGGCGATCCGATCGCTACCAGATCCTTCGCGAGCGATACATGCTCGACCTGCTGGGTCGCATCCGGGAAGACCATGACATCGAGCTCAGCGATTGGGACATCGAGAACATGCTCGAAGAGGCGAAAAAGCCCGGGCGCATCGCGAAGCTCCTTGGCGCGAAGTCAATCTCGCAAGACCGGGGTCGGGCGTACAAGGCGATCATGAAAAGCGAGGACTGGGCAACGATCAAGGACACCTGGTCCGATTTCCAGGCGGCCGTTGACAAAGAGATGAAGACGCCCGTTGACATGATGGTCTTCGACTACAACGAAAAGGCCGAGCGGCAGGCCCGCATGTCCCCGCTCGACTCCATCAAATATCACCGGAAGTTCATGCAGACGGGCATCCTCGCCATCGACCCCAAGACCGGCGAGGTCAAGGCCTGGGTCGGCGGCATCAACAACAAGTACTTCCAGTACGACCACATCGGGAGCAGCCGGCAGGTCGGCTCGACCTTCAAGCCCTTCATCTACGCGACGGCCATCACCCTGCAGGGGATCTCGCCGTGTTTCCCGGTCATTGACCAGCCCTATACCATCGCCCCGGGGGATGGCAGCTTCGGACTCCTGCAGCCCTGGACACCCAAGAACGCGGACGG
>CAYMLN010000633.1:0-1863 GCA_964391045.1 uncultured Saprospiraceae bacterium | reverse complement strand
GATACGCGAGGATCGCATACAGGAGATACAGCCCGACCGCCACGCCGGCAATCTGGCATGCGGCCAGTGCCTTCCGGCGCCACGGTACGGTTTCCAGCAGGCCGACCGCGAGGGGTACAAACATAGGCCACAGAACATGCGAGAAGAGTGAATAGACCAGAGTCAAGGTCGCTTCGGGCAGTAATGAGCCAGTACGGAAGGACAGCCAGATCAGTCCTTCGGTGATCTGCTGCAACCCGAACAGGAGCGGAATTGTCGCAAGCGGAATCTCGGCCTTGCGCGCCGTCATTCGCAGCGTGGCCACGCCCGTTGCGCACAATGCGGCACCGGCGATGAAACTAGCGGATGCGGAGAAACACATCGATCGAGTTCCCTTTTTCGCTTCACTTCGACGCGCTGGCGCGCATCGTCCGCCAGGCAGTTACAGAACGGACTTGTATTCCACACCAACCCGGTGTGCTTCGCGAGCAACCATGAGTTCCTCTTGCGTGTGGATGATCCAGATCGTCGCACGTGAGTTCGCCGCCGCGATATTGGTGTCGCCGTAGGCCAGCCTGTTCCTATCCGGGTCGATATGGAGCCCCAGACACTGCAGGCCTTCGCACGCGGCGGCCCGGAGGCCGGCGGAATTCTCCCCAACGCCGCCCGTAAAGATGAGCGCGTCCACCGCCCCGAGGGTCACTGCCAGCGCCCCGATGCCGCTTCTGACCCGGTCGGCATAGATGTCGAGTGCGAGCCTGGCGCGCTCGTTTCCTTCCATGGCCGCCTGTTCGACCTCGCGGAAACTCCAGGAGATACCGGATACCCCCAATAGTCCGGACCTGTTATTGAGTGCATCGTCGACACTTTCGGCGGTGAGCCCTCTTTTTCTTTGCAGATAGACCAATATTCCGGGATCAATCGAGCCGGAGCGCGAGCCCATCATCAGGCCTTCCAGCGGCGTGAAGCCCATTGTCGTCGCCACCGGTTTTCCGTGGCGGACCGCGGTCGCGGAACAACCATTCCCCAGGTGACAGACGATGAGGTTCTGCATCTCTCGATCCTGGTTGAGCTCGGCGGCGCGACGGGAACAGTAATCGTGGCTGATTCCGTGGAAGCCAAACCGACGCACGCCCCACTCGGAATACCACTCATAAGGCAGCGGATAAACGTACGACCGCGCCGGAAGGTCCGAGAAGAATGCCGTGTCGAAGACAGCGATCTGCGGGACTGCCGGCAAGGACTCCTCTGCGGCCGCGATGACTTCCAGCGCTGCCGGGTTGTGGAGCGGCGCAAGATCCGACAACTCCAGAACGGCCTCCTTCACATCAGGATCTAAGACCACGCTTGCCTGGAACCGCGTTCCTCCGTGAACTACGCGATGGCCAACCGCAGAGGTCCTCGACTCCGACCGGCTCTTCGACATTACCCCGCCCTCGCCCAGGAGGTGAATCGCTTCCAGAGCCGCGGAACGATGGTCCTGCACCGACGTAATCCGCCGAGCGAGCTCCGCCCCCTTTTCGTCGCGAACTATTGCCGTTCGCTCCTTGCCGCCCCAATCGATCAGACCCGCGGCCAGAGTCAGCATGGTTCCTGCTTCAAAGCAGCCGAACTTCAGTGTGCTCGAGCCACTGTTGAAGACCAGGATCATCTCGATCGCCATTTCCAGTTTCGGATTTCCGGCAGGTCCTCGCCGTGCCTGGCAATATGGCGCTTGTGCTCGGCGCGCCTGTCGCGCATCAATTGAATGAGGTTGCCGGCCTGACCTTTCAGCTTGGGCACACGATTGGCGACGTCCATGACGAGGTGGAAGCGGTCGATGTCGTTCAATACCGCCATGTCGAACGGCGTCGTCGTCGTACCCTCTTCCTTGTAGCCGCGGAC
>CAYMLN010000632.1:0-1873 GCA_964391045.1 uncultured Saprospiraceae bacterium | reverse complement strand
CGGATCTCCTCGTTCGTTTGGACAAGGAAGACGTCATTGATCCCGTCTCCATTCGGCGAAAAGACCGTCGGCACATAGGTCAGCGGCGGGATGAACGGAATAGTCCGGCATTCGATCGACGCCGTCGAGGGACCGCAAGCCGTCGGGCCTGTCGCCGTGACGGTAATGGTCACGGGTGTATCGTCGTCGAGCTGGTGAACGGTGCATGTGGTCCCGGACACCGAGACACGGCCTGCCGAAGCCGTAACCATGTAACCGGTCGCGCCAACTACCGGTGGCCAGGAGACAGTCACGCTGTAATAATCCTCGACCTCGCACTGCGGCTCGGGCAACGCCAGCGGGGCATCGATCGTCACCGGCACCGCCATGGGCTCCGAAGGACACCCATTGTCGGTGACCGTGAGCCGGAGGATATAATCGCCGGCATCGGGCCAGGTGATGGCGAACATGGCAGGCGGAGCAGACGGCAGCGTGTCCCCGCCGTCGAGATCCCAGGTAAACATCGCCGATAATGAGGCGGATCCCGTGAACACAACATCGAGCAGTTCGTCGACGCATGGCGTGCCGCGGATCTCGAATGCGGCGACGGGTTGCGGCTGGACGGTGATCTCGAACGATGCCTGATAGTTGCAAACGTCTTGTTCGACTGTAACGAGCACAATGGTACCGGACGTGGACGCGCCGGGATCGTAAATGCCGGAGGGATCGATAATACCCGGACCGCTCCAGGTGATCGTGTAGCTCCCCGTCAGTTCGGGAATCGTGACGCTGAGTTGGACGGGAGCGTCATTCGAACACAACACACCGGGATCGTCGAGGGCGATCGTCGCTGGTGGGCAGACCCGCGCATTGCAGCTCACGAGGATCGTATCGCTGTTGGCACAGGGCGATTCGCCGAGGGACCAGATCCACAGGCTTACTTCATCCCCTTGATCAGGCACCGCGATGACGATTTCCGTTTCAGTCGTAATTGTCTCGCTGGACGGCACGCCGCCATTCACCGCATAGACGTAGCCGAAAGGTCCGCTGCCTGTCCATGAGAAGGGCACTGCATATAGCTCCGCCGACGAACAGGTCACATCGGGTGGTAAGGACGACTCGACAAACATGACGGTGAAATCATCGGAATAGATACAACCTGTCGCGTTGTCCAGCCAGTCATAGCGGATTGTTGTCATGTTGCCCGGCACGAGCGCGGGGACGAGCATATTACCGGATACCCCGATACCGCTGAGTTGTCCTCCGGAAGGCTGCGGATCGAGCAGGATGGATGCGACGTCTCGACAATACACGAAGTCCAGGCCGGGGAATGTGATGCTAACTGCCGGGCAGATGTCCGTGATGCATGTGGCTGTGCCGACCAACGGTCCGGCACATGCGCTGTCGGCAAGGGCTGACACGACGAGGACGACGGTGTCTCCTTGTCCGAGGCCGCCGAGACCCCAGGATGTCCCGTTCCATGCAAAACCGGCACTCATTGGATTCCCGTTGACCCAATAGGATAATGCGTAGCCAGGGGCCACGTTGCTCCAGTCGAACGAAACGGAATCGATGGACGTGAAGACGCATTGCGGCAGTGGCGGATCGGCCCGGATGATCTCGACCGTGATGGCGGCGGGCGCGGACATGCATCCGCCCTGCGTGATCACGGCATAAAGCGTGTCGCCGCTCGTTGTAAAACTGGCCGGATCGGGAACCGGGATCATGGCCAGGCTGTCAAAAAACCAGCTGACCTGGCCGCTCCCGCCACTCACCTGCGGATCGAGCGCGGTGAGGTCGAGCGTCGTCACATCGGAGGATTCGACACAAAGACGCACCTCGACCGGATTGGCCACGAGGCTGTCGGTCACGGACAGAATAACAGGCACCGGTC
>CAYMLN010000631.1:0-1875 GCA_964391045.1 uncultured Saprospiraceae bacterium | reverse complement strand
ATCATGAACGACAAGGTCGACATGAAGATTCAGCTGAACGTGGCGAATGCCCTGAGCAGCGGCGATATCATCACCACCGCGGTACAACCCAACGGGGCGGCGCGCTCGGTCACGTGGCGCGAGGGCCGCACGTGGAGCATCCGCTCGAAGTTCTCGTTCTGACGGTTTCTTCGGAAAGTATCCGGATTGAGGATTCAGCCGGACATCTTCGGATGTCCGGCTCCATAGTCAGGGTTGCGAGCCGATCCCGCGCAACCGCGCCGCCTCTTTCGCATGCCCGTTCTCAAGCAGTCGGGCGACACCGAGGACGATGGCCTTCTCGGCGTGGGCCGGATTTCCGGCCGCACGATAGGCGTTGACCAGCGCAAAGGGACCCGACGGGAGGGGGAGTTTGTCCAGAATGTCTTCGCCGTAGAAGACGTTCCCGTCCAACAGCGAAACCAACGACGTCAATCGGGCCAGGGCCCGGCTTTCGTCCTGGATTCGAAGCAGAACGTCCGAGGAGAGCAGGAGTGCGTCGAAATCGTCGGCCGAATAGACAAGGCATCGATCGAGGGCTTGGGCGGCTTCTTGAAAACGGCCTTCCTCGTAGTAAATGACGGCCAAGGTGTAGTGGGCGGTCGCCCGGGTTTCCTTCAAGGCGCCGTTTGTCCCCGTTTCGACGCGGGGCGCGGGCAGGACGGTCGCGGCGGTGAGGCGTTTCTTCGCTTCGTCGAGCCTGCCCGTTCGCCACAAGGTTTCGCCGTACTCGAGTTGAAATTGGGCGGAGTCGGAAAACGTCGCGTCGTTTTCCTCAAAGACGGCAAGGGCGCGCCCGGGGGCGCCGACGGCGAGCAGATGGCGGGCGAGATACAGGCACGCGAGCAGGTGTCGCGGATTGTCGGCGAAGGTCCGCTTGATGAGTGCGCCGGCTTCGTCAAAACGGCTCTCCATCATCAGGAGTCGGGCGAGGGAAAGCCGGGCCGAAACCATTTCCGGTTGATGGCGAAGCGCGTCCTTGTAGAGCGTCCGGGCCGAAAGCAGGTCGGAAGTCTGTTCGGCCAAGGCGCCCAGTTTGTAGTAGGCGCTGGCGAAGGTGGCATCGAGCTTCAGCGCTTCCCTGAACGCAACGGCGGCCTGCGCCAACTCGCCCTGCCGTTCGAGATAGAGGCCGTTAAAGTAGTGGTAGCGGGCTTCTCCTCCCGCCATCGCGATGTCGTAGCGTTTCTGCGCCGCGACCAATCGAGGAAGATCGCCCGGGTCCTCGGGAACGACCTGGATCATCGCCTCGGCCATTTCGTCCGTGGAACTCCATCCCCCGCGTACATCGACCGGAGGCGAGGACGGATTGAAGGGGTTCTTGTCCGAGTTGTCGTAGGTATAGGCCATGTGCACGACCGTACCAGCCGGCAGGCTCAGCGGATTCTGCAATCGGTAGTCTCCCTGCCATTTGAAATCCCATTCGGGAATGTGCAGCAGCCACTGTTTCTTGCCGTCGGGCAACATCGCGTACAGTCGGATGTCTTTGCCGAGGTAGTGGGCATGGGGATAGAGGCTCAACACCTTGACGGGGACGGGGATCGTCAGCTCCTCCGCAACCGTGTAGTTGGGTTCGCCCGCCGGGATGGCGATGTCGAAGTTGCGCAGTTGAAAGACAAAGGACTCCAGCGTGGGACGCTCGTTGGAGAAATATAGACCGATTTGGGGCGAGATGGCCTCTTCCTTGCCGGTTGGGAGCATGTGGAGTTGCAGCACGAGATCGGTGCCGGGTGCGATCTCCCATGCGGTGCCGGGATACGCTTCGTAAGGTGCCTGTCCCGGCGTCCATCCGACAACATGCCCGGAGGGAAGCGTGCCCGAACCAATGCCCATGCCATCGTAGCCGGCGTCCGGTTC
>CAYMLN010000630.1:0-1879 GCA_964391045.1 uncultured Saprospiraceae bacterium | reverse complement strand
CCACCAGCGAAGGCTTCACGATGGTCCATATCAATGACATCACCTACCTGCAGGCCGACAGCAATTACACCTGGGTGGTGACCGGTTCAGGCAAGAAGTACCTGGTGGCCAAGACCCTGAAGGAAATGGAATCCATGTTGCAGTTTCCGCAATACTTCAGGGCGCACAAGAGCTACCTGGTCAACCTCAACCATGTCGATCGCTATATCAGGGGCCAGGGCGGTTACCTGGTCATGCGGGATAACCATCAGGTGCCTGTGGCCCGGGCGCAGCGGAGTGAGTTGATGCGCATGCTGCACCTTTGATCGGCTTACCGGTTCATCTTAGCCAGTCGAATGCGGGAGAAGTCCTGGAAAGCGGGCAAGGTCCTCCAGCGTGTCCACATCTGACAGCATGGGCAGGATCGCTACCTGCAGGCCAGCCTCGGCGCAGCGATCAAGCGTCAGGGCGAATACGCGATCCGTGCTCCAGGGCATGTCGGCAAACAAACGGCGATCGGGCGGCCCGGCGATGCCAATGAGGTAGTATCCGCCATCGGTCGCCGGCCCGATGACCACATCCGCCTTATGCAACTTCAAGAGGGCGTCCCGCAAGATCGCTTCGGAGATCTCAGGGCAGTCTGACCCGATCAGGATCGCGCGTCCATGCAGGGCCTGCGCATCATCGAGTGCATGCCGCATGCGGTCCCCCAGGTTGCCCGGGGATTGAAGCGCATAGATGAACCGGGATAAGCGTTCGGACGGTTCGGGCAAACGGCCATCATAGCGCAAATAAACCGGAACGTCCGTCAGCCCTGCGGCCGTGAGCGTTACGTCGATGAGTCGACTGTATACCGCTGCCGCGTCCTCCGCGCCGATGGAGGCGGCCAAACGTGTCTTCACCTTGCCCGGCAAAGGTTCGCGCAAGAGAACGACGATGGCGCCCGATTCGGACATTGATGATTTAGTCCTCTTCCTGCGCTTTCGGTTTGTCCCTGGATTCCTTGCGCGTTACGGCCAGGCCGTTCTTGAGTTTGCGGGAGACCGTGGAGTAGGGACCCGTGATCACCTCTTCACCCTCCTTGATGCCGGAGATGATCTGGATGTATTCGTTATCCTGGATGCCAGTCTTGACTTCCGTCATGCGGGCCGTATCCCCTTCCATCACAAAGACGACTTCGAGGAGCTCTTTCTTTTCCCCGGCCTTGGCCGTGTCGCCGGGCGTTTCCTTCTCCCGGGTGGTGACGGCCTGGATGGGAATGCTGAGGGCCTTGCTTTCCGTATGGGTGTTGATGTCGACCGTGGCCGACATACCGGGCCGGAACGGCATCCGCTGGTCGCTGAGATGGGCGTAGGATTCCGGCAGGATGCGGATCTTGACGATGAAGTTGGTCACCTGGTCGGAGGTCAGCTGGATGCCCTGCGTGCCGGTCGCGTTGGCCGCCGAGCTTGCCATTTCAGTGACGACGCCCTTAAACTTCTTGTCCAGGTAAGCATCGACTTCGATGTCGGCAGTATCGCCGACCGTGACACGGAGGATGTCATTTTCACTCACCTCGACCTGCACCTCCATGGAGTTGAAGTTGGCGAGCCGCATCATTTCCGTTCCGGTCATCTGGATCGTACCGACGACCCGTTCACCCGCCTCGACGTTGAGTTGGCTGATGATCCCATCCGTCGGCGCGGTGATCGTCGTGCGGCTGAGGCTGGTGCGGATCTCCTTGAGGCTGGCGACCGAACTGGCCACGTTGAATTCGGATGATTTCACGGCTTGTTGGGCGGCGCGGTGGCTCGCTTCGGCCGATCGCAGGTTGGCCTCGAGCTGGGAAACATTGGCTTCGGAATTCTCGAAATCCTGGGCCGAGATGACGCCATCCTGGCGGAGTTTCTTATTGCGTTCG
>CAYMLN010000629.1:0-1879 GCA_964391045.1 uncultured Saprospiraceae bacterium | reverse complement strand
GACCGCGACGCGGCCGTTTGTTCGTTCTGCGACACCGATTTCGTCGGCCTGAATGGTCCGCTTGGCGGTCGATACACGGCAGATGAACTTGCCGAAATCATTGCCGGTCTCTGGCCGGTTGGGGCCTCCGGCAGGTATGTCGTCTGCACAGGTGGTGAACCCCTGCTGCAACTGGATGAGGAACTCATCGCCGCGTTGCATCACAAAGAATTCTCGGTCGCGATCGAAACCAACGGAACAATCGAGGTGCCAGAAGGCATTGACTGGGTATGCGTGAGCCCGAAAGCCGGCTCCGAGGTGATCGTTCATGCCGGCAACGAACTCAAGCTGGTCGTTCGTCAACCGGGCCTTACGCCAGAGGACGTTGAACGATGGTCATTCGATCATTTTTTCCTGCAGCCGATGGACGGCCCGCGATTGGCCGAACATACGGCATGGGCCGTCGCGTATTGCCTGCAGCACCCGAAATGGAGACTCAGCATCCAGACGCACAAGCTCATCGGCATCCCTTAGACGGGATGCGGATCAACGCATTAGTGTGACATCACCGTACCGGACGACCCGCGCATTTTCCACAGTCTGGTAGATCAGTTTCCAGGCATACACACCTGTCGTCGCCGGCTGGCCGCCTGAACGACCGTCCCAGGCGAACGGACTCCCTTCGTATTGACCATACAACAGGCCGCCCCAGCGATCGAAGATCTCCAACGACACAAGGGATATCCCCGCATCATTGACGCTGATGACGAAGACATCGTTCAACTGGTCCCCATTCGGCGAGAAGACGTTCGGCACATAGACGCGCGCTTCTTCGAAAACACGGATGATCACGGTGTCCAGATAGATGCAGCCGGCTGTATCCGTCACGATGACAGACAACGCCACATCAGTTGCCGGAGTAACCCAGAAGGGCGATCCATCGGGCGACCCCAAGTCTGGTGTCCATGCCCAGGAAAACGGCACCATGCCCGACCACATTGGTGTGAGCTGGATGCTGTCGCCCAATCTAACGGACCTGTCGGGTCCGAGTTCGAGTATACCCGGCGAGGGCGCATCGAGTATCCCTGTCGTATCCTTGACGCAGCCGTTGGCATCGATCACCTCGATGATGTGCTGACCGGATTGAAGGCCGTCAAAGCGAACAGGAAAGGTTGTTGTAAACCTGGGCGGCCCGCCGTCAATGCTCAGCGTGAACGGCGCATCGCCGCCAGGCAAGGCTTCGACGATGATGGCGCCATCGGACCTTCCGGGACATGACGGCAGTTCAACATCGAAATCGATCGATTCCGGTCCGAGAAACTGCGCATAGAAGGAGTCGCGCTCCTCGCATCCGGCCATGTCGCGTACAATCCAGACATAATCGCCTTCGGTGTGAAGCGGAAGCGTGGGGCGCATGAACGTCCCGTAGGGCGTTACCCACGTCGCGAAGGGCAATCCCATCGCGCCGGTGACAATCGGAATGAGCACGAACGTATCTCCCGGACAAAACGTGATCGTGTCGGCGATATCCTCGAGCATCAGGGTGCAATTGCAATCCGGCGCTGTGATGCTGAATGGGAATCCGCACGATCCGGTGATCGACCCGATCTCTCCCGTGAGGTTCAGGCCGGCCGGTATCGAATCGATCGTGAATGTCCCGTTCTGATTGCCCGATACCGTGCCGGCATCCGCCGTCACCCATGCGCCGGCGGTCTGCACAACCGCGGCATAAAACAGGCCATCAGGCGTGCAATCCAGCGACAGTATGGTCCAATTCGTTGCACCTTCCACGTCAAACAAGATCGACGCGGATGCGGGGCAATCCGGAACGGAATCCAGCAGCGTATAGGTCAGCCGGTATAAGCCGGCAGCCGCACCCGTGGCATCGAGCGTGTTTCCG
>CAYMLN010000628.1:0-1881 GCA_964391045.1 uncultured Saprospiraceae bacterium | reverse complement strand
ATGGCTGCCTCGATCACGCGGGGATGCGAGGACAGGCCGAGGTAGTTGTTGGCGCAGAAGTTCAATACATCACCGCCTTCCAGGGTATGGATGCGGGCCGCCTGGGGCGACGTGATGGTGCGTTCGCGCTTGAACAGGCCCGCCTGGCGGATGCCGTCGAGTTCGTCGCGGAGTTGCTGGAGGAATTGCTCAGCCATTGTATTTCAACTTGAGATGATGGAGCATTTCGGCCGTCATGGCGTCGATATCGTAGTTGTGCTTCCAGGCCCAGTCGCGGCGGGCGTCGCTGTCGTCGATGCTTTCTGTCCACGACTCGGCGATCGCCTGGCGGGCATCCGGTTCGTATTCGATCGTAAAACCGGGAATGTGCTTGCGGATGGCATCGGCCAGTTCGGCCGGCGTGAAGCTCATGGCCGCGAGGTTATAAGACGTCCGCACCCGGATATTCTCCACAGGCGCATGCATCAGTTCGAGCGTCGCGCGGATGGCGTCATCCATGTACATCATGGGCAACCGTGTGCCGGCCTTGAGATAGCACGTATAGTGCCCATGCTGTATGGCCTGGTGATAAATATCGACCGCGTAATCCGTCGTGCCCCCGCCCGGCAGCGACTGGTAACTGATGATGCCGGGATACCGGACAGAACGCACATCGAGCCCGTAGCGTTGATAGTAGTAATTACACCACAGTTCGCCGGCAGTCTTGGAAATGCCATAGACCGTACCCGGCGTCATGACGGTATCCTGGGGCGTCATATGCCTCGGTGTCGTCGGTCCGAATACGGCGATCGTGCTGGGGAAGAATACCTTCCGGATGCCCGCGGCGCGACTGATCTCCAGGATCGACATGAGTCCGTTCATGTTGACGTTCCAGGTCTTGAGGGGATTCCACTCCCCGGATGCAGAGAGGATGGCAGCGAGATGGTAGATCGTCGTGACCTGGTTGTCCTCGATGAGCTCGGTAATGCGCTGCGTATTGAGGATATCGAGCATCTCAAACCGGCCCGTTTCCGTTTCCGGGCGCTTGATGTCGGTCGCGATGACATTGTCATGCCCGTGGGCCTGCCGCAGGGCTTCGGTGAGGACGGTACCGATCTGGCCGGTAGCACCGGTCACCAGGATGATTTCTTGTTGCATAGACACGGAGCGAAGGTAATGCGAATGCGCGATGAAGGAAACAGGTCAGGCTAGCAACTGATAGGCCACGAAGCTCGCGAGGTAAGCCAACACCGTCATCATGAAAAACTGGATTATCGGCCATTTCCAGGACTTCGTTTCCCGCTTGACAATGGCCAGCGTGCTCATGCACTGCATGGCGAATACATAGAACAGGAGCAGCGCCCACGTGGCCGCGGGGGTGTACACCGGCAGTCCGGTCGCCGCATGCACGTCATTGGCCATGCTCGTCCGGATCGATGATTCGTCCGTGTCATCCTCGATGCTGTAGATCGTGGCCATGGTCCCGACGAAGACCTCCCGGGCCGCGAAGGAGCAGATGAGTGCGATACCGATCTTCCAGTCGAAGCCCAGCGGCGCAATGGCCGGCTCGATGCCCTTGCCCAGGATGCCGGCAAAGGACGATTCCAGCGGCGGTTTCTCCGAGATCCAGCCATAATCCCGGCCATGCTCACCGGCCCTGCCCCCGGGCCCGAAGCTGGCGAGAAACCACAGGACAAGGGAAATGATCAGAATGATCTTACCGGCTCCGACGACGAAGGCGCGCGTCTTTTCATAGACGAGGAGCATCAGGTTCTTCGCGACGGGCGGCCGGTAGACGGGCAGTTCCATCATGAGGAAACTTCGGTCGGTCGTGCGGATGAAGCGCTTGAGGACAAGAGCGGCCAGGATTGCGGCCAGGATCCCAAAACCGTACAAACCCAT
>CAYMLN010000627.1:0-1887 GCA_964391045.1 uncultured Saprospiraceae bacterium | reverse complement strand
AATAAGGCCGAATATGAACAGCAGCGGCGCCATATGCTGCAGGAGTGGGCTGATATGATTGACGCCTGGGCTGTTGGTAAAAAGCACGCACCGACCCTCAACCCGCCGTCCTTGCAAGCGATTACACTCGACCCGACCTGACCGGTCGGCGTTTACGCAAGCGAACGTCAGGGGCCGGAACTGTTTTTGATGTTCCGGCATAAGATGCGTGCTGCCGCTTTTCAAGCCAGGCTTCCACTTCTGCCAAGTCCCACACCACACAACGCGGTGTGAGATAAAAGCGCTGCGGAAACTCGCCGCGCTGTTCAAGTTCATAGATCGTCGTGTCAGCAAGTGGCACGATCTGCCTCAATTGAGGTCTTCGAATTGCACATCGTATTGAACGACTGCTTTCTGGCACAAGCGTTGTGAAGGATTGTTTGGGGCGAGGATGTGCTCGGGGCGTTCGCAGCGAGTTTCTGTTCGGTAATGATGATCTGTCAGACATTTTTCTTGAGGCGGGTTTGCATAATCTATTGCCATTGGCTCTCATGGCCTTGATGATGACTTCATTCTGACTATACCTCAAGAATTGTACATCCATCCTGATCTATAAAGAATCAACTTAACTCTGAAAGAGATGTATTTTTTGCACTGAGATGGTTGATGTTTCCTGTCTCGAAGTTTGGATCAAAGGCGATGCTAGGAAAACGGGAAAGGAAGAAGAGCGAGTCAGGGGGGCACCGACACGCGGATTTTCAGAGAGGCTTAGACTCATTACAAGCTATCAACAGCTGTAACAGCTCGCCTTAAAGATCGTTTAGAAATTTGAAGTTAAGGCCTAAATGCTCTTACAAGGCATTATATGAGCGATCGTCCGGCCCCATAGTTCGTTGGGATATAGACCACCCGCTCCCCTGGCGAGGATGAAGAAAGTGGACTTGTCTGAAGCGGCTGCCCGACTTCGACGGTGTTGAGGCCGAGGCGCGGGCGCTGGGTTATGCCGAGCGTTACGAGAACCTGCATCCGGCACTGGCGTTCCTGGTGTCCTGGCCCGCCCTGGATCGGGCTGCGCGCCTGGTGATCAAACGCGTAGGGGAGATCGATGGCGACCGTTATGAAACCCTGACGCCGGCCGCAGATGCGCTGGCCGGCAAGCATCCGCTGGCCGCGACGCTGGTGCTGCGGGCAATGATCGATTTCACGCTCACCAAAAGCCGCTCCAGGCGCTATCGCCATGCCGCCCGGCACTGCGCGAGCCTATCCACATCAATCCCGGATTTTGGCCCCTTTGATACCCATGAGGCCTATGCTGCGCGATTGAAGGCCGAACACGGCCGGAAAAGTGCGTTCTGGCAGCTTGTTTCGTGAGGCAGGGTTGTAACTGATAGATTTGAGCTGGCCCTGCCGCTGTCTTGCGGCCACTCACGTGTCATAACGCATCCTTCCACTGCCGGTATGGCGCGGTTGTCGCGTGCTTGGTGCGGATGAATTGTCCCTCCTTAATCCCCATCCGGGCTCCTTCGACGGGCAGTACTTCAGGCCGCTGACTCGGGATCTGGTGATCACCCGCGCCCATCGTCTAATCGGCTTGTGGCCCGCCTCTGGTCGGTTGGCGGCTGGCGCCTACATGTAACTATATATAAATTAACGATCTTTTTGAGAAATTGCACGTTTTTATAATACAAAAACAAATGAAATGTATGTTCTGCGGTATTTATAATGTATAAATTGACGGATATATAATGTATATATAGTGAATATTATGATGTATGAAGCACCGGACTTTCCGCTTGGCAGAAACCAGGATTGCTATGACCGATTATCCGCGCTGGCAAAAAGCCAGCCTAGAACAGGCATTAGCCTCGCGCCGTGTCGTTATGCTGACGGGGCCGCGCCAATGCGGCA
>CAYMLN010000626.1:0-1895 GCA_964391045.1 uncultured Saprospiraceae bacterium | reverse complement strand
GTTTGCCGTTCACCGTTTGCCGTTTACCGTTTGCCGTTTGCCGTTCGCCGTTTACCGTTTACCGTTCGCCGTTCGCCCTTTGCCCTTTGCCCTTTGCCGTTTACCGTTCGCCGTTCGCCGTTAGTTGGCTACGTTCGAGAGGAACTTCAGCCGCACAAGCTGCACCTCCTCGAAGGTGATGTCATCGGCCTTCAGGGCATGGTAGGCATCGACGGGCGAGTCGGACTCGGCCTGCATGAAGTGGTCGTAGATCTCCTCCTGGATGCTCTCGTCGAGGATGGCGTCGAGGCAGTATTGGATGTCGATCTTCGTGCCGCTGCTGACGATCGCGTCAAGCTCTTCGAGTAGTTCGTCGCGGGTGAGGTGGCACGTGCGCTGGATGTCCTCGAGGGGCATCTGCCGGTCAATCGACTGGATGATCTGCACTTTCGTCTTCGACTTGTTGGCCACCTGGCGGACGACCATGTCGGTCGGCCGGTCGATCTCGTTCTCGTCGACATACTTGCGGATGAGCTCCAGGAAGGCCTTTCCGTATTTCTGCGCCTTGCCGAGGGATACGCCGGAGATGGACGACAGTTCTTCCGCGGTGATGGGATACTGGGTGGCCATCTCGCTCAGGGAGACATCCTGGAACACGGCCCACGTGGGCACGCCTTTCTTTTTCGCTTCCTTGCGGCGCAGGTCTTCAAGGGCCTTGAGGAGCACGTCGTCGAGGGCGACCATCTTGGCCGGCGCCTCGTCCTGCTGGATCTTGTCCTCCGAGAAGTCCCGGTTGATGGGGATCTTGAGGCTTTTCGGCTTTTGGATGTAGGCCTTGCCGGCCGCCGGCACCTTGAGGACGCCGTAATTCTCGATCTCTTTTTCCAGCAGCCCGGCCAGAAGCGCCTGCCGGATAATGGAATACCAGAAGACTTCGCCCTTTTCCGCGCCCGCGCCAAATCCCTCGAGCTTGGAGAAGCCGAATTCGGTCATCTCCTTGCTCTGCTTGCCCATCAGGAAGTCGACGATGATCTTGGTCGTATAGCGTTCCTTCAGCCGGACGATGGCTTCGAGGGCCTGCTTGACCTCGCTCTTGACTTCGTGCTTTTCCTTCGGGTAGCGGCAATTGTCACACATGCCGCCGCAATTGCCTTCCTCGTATTCTTCCCCGAAGTAGTGGAGGAGGAATCTGCGGCGACAGCCGCTGGTCTCGGCATACGCGACGACCTCCTCGAGCAACTGGCCGCCCATTTCGCGCTCGGCGACGGGCTTGTCGCGCAGGAATTTCTCGAGCTTGTAGATGTCTTTCGGGGCGTAGAAGGCGTAGCATGACCCTTCCATGCCGTCACGTCCGCCGCGTCCGGTCTCCTGGTAGTAGTTCTCGATACTCTTCGGGATGTCGTAGTGGATGACCACGCGGACATCAGGCTTGTCGATGCCCATCCCGAAGGCGATCGTCGCGCAGATGACCTTGACGTCCTCGCCGAGGAAGCCGTCCTGGACCTGTGCCCTGGACTTGGCATCCATGCCGGCATGGTATGGCGCGGCCGAGATGCCGTTGAGCCGCAATTGTTCCGCAAGTTCTTCCGTCGTTTTCCGGGCCTGGACGTAGATGATCGCGGACGGGCTGCCCGCCTTCTTGAGCACCTGGAGGATCTCCTTGAAGGTCTGTTCCTTGCTGATCTTCGGGCGAACCTCGTAATAGAGGTTCGGGCGATTGAAGCTCGAGATGAACTTCCGCTCGTTGCGCATGTCGAGGCTCTTGACAATGTCGGCCTGGACCTTTGGCGTCGCCGTCGCGGTCAATGCGATGACGGGGATCGATACGCCGATCCGGTCGATCATGGCGCGGATGTTCCGGTATTCCGGGCGGAAATCATGGCCCCATTCGGAAATACAGTGCGCCTCGTCGACCG
>CAYMLN010000625.1:0-1899 GCA_964391045.1 uncultured Saprospiraceae bacterium | reverse complement strand
GGTCAATTCCCATGGGACGTCTGTAAGCGGCATCATCGGCGCGCGGGGCAACAATGCCAAGGGCGATACCGGCGTCAACTGGAATGTCAAGGTCATGCCGGTCAGCGGCGCCGATTTCGAATCCCAGGTGATCGAGAGTTACCAGTATGTCATTGACATGCGCAAGCTCTACCGCACGAGCAACGGCGCCAAGGGAGCTTTCATCGTCGCGGTCAATCTCTCCGGGGGCATCAACAACGCCTGGGCCGCGGACCATCCGCTTTGGTGCGAGATGTATGACAAGCTCGGGGCAGAAGGGGTCCTCGGCATCTGCGCTGCGCCCAACAACGATATTTCCGTCGATGTGCAAGGGGATATGCCCACGACCTGTACGTCCCCGTACATGATCGCCGTGACCAATGTGGACCTGACGGACGAACTGGTCGGCAACGCGGGATTCGGGGCCACCAGTATCGATATCGGAGCCCCGGGTCATGGGACGATCACCATCGCGTCGACCAACCAGTACAAGGAATTTCCGGGTACGAGCGCCGCCACGCCGCATGTCGCGGGACTCGTGGCGCTGATGTACGCGACCGACTGCCCGGCTTTCCTGGAGGGGATCGACGTGGATCCTGATGACGTGGCCCTGCGGGTTCGGGATGTGATTTTCCAGACCGGCAAGCGCAACAACTCGCTGGAGGACATCACCACGACCGGCCGGCGGATCCAGGCCGATGCGGCGCTCCGGGCCACCCGCAACCCATGCGGAGGCGGGAATCCTCCACAGTTTGACATCTCCGCCCTGCTGCCCAATCCCGTGCGGACGGAAGGGACACGGATCGTATTTACCGCGAAGGACCTCCCGGCCCGGGACCTGCGGCTGGACATCTACGCAGCCAATGGCGCCCTGGTCGGCCGATTCGGGCTGACCGAGGCTGACGTGACCCGCGGGTACCATGACCTGGATACCCGGAGCCTCCCCGCCGGGGTCTATCAGGTCACCCTGTGGAACGGGAAGGAAAAAGCCTCCCGGAGCCTCCTGATCTATTGATCCGGCACCGCGGAACTCCCTGAGCCTGAGGCGGGTTATAAAATTCGAGCCGGGGGTGGGAAAAGTCGGCAAGATTCGCCTATCTTTGCCCTCCGTTTGGAAGCCGGCTTCGTAGCTTAATTGGATAGAGCACCTGACTACGGATCAGGAGGTTGAAGGTTCGAGTCCTTCCGAAGTCACTTTCTTTTTGGAAAAACAAGGTCCCCGGACCACGGTACAACGACTTAAAACGCCAGGCATCATGGCCCAAGAATGCAAACTGACCGGTAAGAAGCCCCTGAAGGGCAACTACGTGTCGCACTCCAACGTGAAGACCAAGCGCCGCTTCCTGCCCAACCTGCAGAAGACGCGCTTCTACATCCCGGAGACGGACCAATGGGTGACGCTCAACGTGTCCACCTCCGCCCTGCGCAACATCGACAAGCTGGGCATTTACCAATACCTCCACCAGCTGAAGGCCGAGGGTGTCGATACCGGCGTCACGCTGAAGAAATAACACACAATCCGCCCGCATCATGGCAAAGAAGTCAAAAGGCAACAGGAACCAAATCATCCTGGAGTGCACCGAGCACAAGGCCAGCGGCATGCCCGGCACCTCCCGGTACGTGACCGAGAAGAACCGGAAGAACACGCCGGACCGCCTGGAGCTCAAGAAGTACAACCCGATCCTCAAGAAGGTGACGGTCCACAAGGAAATCAAGTAACAATCAACTGCTCTTGAACCATGGCAAAAATTTCTAAAAACGCCAAAGTCGCCCAACGGGCCGGTAACGTCGGCACAGGCCGTGACTTCGTCAAGGTGGTCAAGCCCATCAAGGATCCCGTGACCGGGAAGTACGTGCTGCGCAGTTCAGTGGGAGGTGCGT
>CAYMLN010000624.1:0-1910 GCA_964391045.1 uncultured Saprospiraceae bacterium | reverse complement strand
TTTCCCGTCCTTGAGATGGATCTCCGTGCCTGGCAGCGCGACCCAGACCGTCTGCCCGGCTGCAACATTGTTCGCGCCGCAGACGATATGACGAGGCTCGCCCGACCCGACGTCTACCGTGGTCAGCGAGAGGCGGTCGGCATCCGGATGCTTATGGCATGTAAGTACCTTGCCGGCGACCACGCCGGCAAGTCCGCCGGGAATGGACGCGCGTGTCTCCATCTTCTCCACCTCCAGGCCGAGGGACGTGAGCGCCCCCGCGATCTGTTCGGGCGTCAGGGGCAACCGGAGATAATCCTGCAGCCACAACAAAGAAAGCGTCATGGGAATCGTGCTTTGCGAGCGGCAAAGATAGCCTTTAATCGGGGCGGGCCGCCGCGGGCCTACTCAACCACGGGAGCATGTGTGGCCTGGATCACATCCAGCTGGTTGCCGCTGACCACGTTGACAAACGCGATGACCTCCATTTTTTCCGCTACCCATTCCACCGGCAGGGTCAACGTGTAGGAACGTGCGATGGATTCACCTAGCCCGATCGACGTGGCGAGGACGTCCCCGCGCGCGTTGGTCAGCATGTCCCGCAGCACATGCTTGTGCACATAATCCAGGACAATATTGGGCACAGCCTCGGAATCGTCCTGCGCATCGATGATGCCGCTTTCCGTCAGCATCACCGAGATGCGGATGTCCCCGGTGACCTGAGTTTTGCCGATGGCGCCCACCGCGACCTGCAACTGGCGGGTGTCCGGATCGTAGTTGGTTTCCACGGAGACGTCGATGGCCGGTTCTTCCTGGATCTCCGACGTGACGACAGAGGCCCACTGGTTGAGGCCCAGCATGCGGTCACCATTGATGACCAGCCGGTCGACGGCTGCGGCCGGATAGAAGAACGGGGGACCGATGAAATTATAGAGGTCCTCCCCTTCCGGCGTGCGCAGGTCATACTGGCCGAGCGGAAAAGTCGCCGGATCCGCAAAGAAACCGGCATGGATCGAGACGACCGCGAGATTGTTGGGAAACTGGCGAAGCAGGTTCTCCAGCTCCCGGCTTCCCTTCGGACAGTTTGTACAGCCTTTGCCCGTAAACTCTTCGATCAGCACCACACGAGTGCCTGAGGGGACGAACGGGACAATATCCTGGTAGCCGTTGCATCCGGTAATCAGGAAAGCAATGATGACGGCGATCGCGGGGGCGTTGAGGCGCATGACGAAATCGGATTTGAAGTTGGACATGGTGTCGGAAAAGGGCGCGATCAGAAACTGGAGGTAATGTTCATCTTGAATCCGCTGAAGGCCGGCTCGAGCCGGCAGATGCCGCCCGAACAAACGATTCCCTCCACCTGCTTGACATAGCGGAGCGAGTACCGTGTCGGCCCATCGGAATAGATCACGCCGGCTGTCGGATAATGCAGTTTCTTCCCGCCTTCCTTGGCCGGGGCGACGTTCCACATGTCGGATAATTCGAAGATCCAGTGCGGGGAGATCGAATACTCGAGCAAGCCGTACCACCAACTGCCGAAATCCTCATCCGTGTCCATGTATTGGCTTTCGATGCGCAGGGACTTGCGGGCATTGAACTTGTAGAGGTAATCGACATAGGGCGTGATCGCGATGATGTTGGGCTCGCCGGTCTTCCCGAGATAAAGCTCCTGGTCGTATTCCTGGTATTGGACGCCGCCGATGAGCGTCCAGGCCTTGGGCTTCTTCAACGTGAACTGCGTGAACAACTCCGTATAGATATCCCGGTTGTCGGTATAGATGTCGGGCGTTGAGCCGTCCGCCTCGGGCCGGATGATATTCGACACGTTGACGAGGAAGCTCAGGTTCTTGTTGACCGCATACCGGACATCGAGCTGGATGGCCTGCTCGTCGAGGTCCTGCGTCGCGGGGGAGTAACGCGATGTCAGCCGG
>CAYMLN010000623.1:0-1928 GCA_964391045.1 uncultured Saprospiraceae bacterium | reverse complement strand
GCCGGCAGGGACGGCCATGCCCAGCCTTGCCGGTCTTGGCCTCGGCGGACAGCCCGCGACGCAGGACCGGCACGCGGCTTTCCTCAATGGACCCGTGGACCGGCAGACGGTTTCGCCGGATCGCGTCGCGCCGCCGGCCTCGCCCTACACCCTTCAGGCCGGGGCCGTGATCCCGGCTGCATTGATCACCGGCATCCGATCCGACCTTCCGGGCCAGATCACCGCGCAGGTGACGGAGAATATCTATGACAGCCCGACGGGGCGCATCCTGCTCGTGCCCCAAGGCACGCGCATCATCGGCCAGTACGACAACAATGTTCAGTTCGGCCAGAGCCGCGTGTTGCTGGTCTGGAACCGCCTGATCTTCCCCAATGGCCGCTCGATCGTCCTCGAGCGCCAGCCCGGCGCTGACGCCGAGGGCTATGCCGGTCTCCAGGACGGTGTCGACTATCACTGGTGGGATCTCGCCAAGGCGGCCGGTCTCTCGACGTTGCTCAGCATCGGCGCCGAGCTTGCCACCAACGACGACGATCGGCTGATCCAGGCTATCCGCAATGGCGGTCAGGACACGATCAACGACGCCGGCCAACAGATCGTCCGCCGCCAGTTGAACGTCGCCCCGACGCTGACGATCCGACCCGGCTTTCCGGTCCGCGTCATCGTCACCCGCGACATCGTCCTCGAGCCCTACGGAGGCTGATATGGCGAAGCTGAAGCTGGGTGCCATTGCAGACGACAAGCCGGTCAAGCTCACAATCGAGCTTCCTGCCGCCGTGCATCGGGATTTGGTTGCTTATGCCGAGATCCTGGCTCGGGAAACGGGACATCCGGCAGCCGATCCGGCCAAGCTGATCGTCCCCATGGTCGAGCGTTTCATGGCGACCGATCGGGGCTTTGCGAAGGCGCGACGGCAGCGTCAATCACCTGCCGGCAGCGCGGGATAGCGCTCTTGAAGCAAGCTGATGAAACCGGCCAGCGCGGGATTGTCGTTGTTGGCCTGCCAATAGGCGGCATAGCTGATCCTGCTCGGACCGTTGCCGTCGCGCGCTTCGCGATAGACCACGCCTGTGTAGGCAGCGCCAACGCAGGCTTCGCACATCAGGCTGACGCCAAAGCCAGCTCCCACAAGACTCTTGATGTTCTCGCGGCTGACATCGTGGCTGATGACCTTGGGCCGCTCGCCCGGCGCAGCGAGCTTCGCCAGAAGGATGTCCTGGATCTCAGGACCGGGATCGCGCTCGCTGAACAGGAACGTCTCGTCCTTGAGGTCCGTCCAATAGACGATGTTGTTGCCGGCGAGCCGGTGGCTCTCTGGCAGCGCGACCATGATGCGTTCGCTCCAGAGCCCCATCACCTTCCCCTCGCCAGGAACCGGATCACCGGTAACGATGGCAACGTCGAGCCGGCCGGCGTCGACGCCGGCAAAGAGGCAAGCGCGTGCGCCCTCATATGTCCGGATCTCGACCTTGGGGAATCGCGATGCATACTCGATCAGGCTGGCCCGAAGATTTCCCGCCGAAAGCGAGGTGTAGAATCCGACGGTGAGACGGCCGGCCTCGCCCCTACCCATTTCCTTGGCCATCGCCGCCATGTGGTCGACGGTTTCGACCAGGTGCCGGGACGTGCGCAATATTTCAGCCCCCGCCGTGGTCAGTCGAACTCCCCCGCTGGTTCGCTCGAACAACACGACGCCCAGACGAATTTCCAATTGCGATATGCAGCGGCTCAGGGTGGATTGCTTGACCCCGAGCGCCTCGGCCGCCCGCCGGAAGCTCCCATAGTGCGCGGCGGCTACGGCATAGCGCAGGTGCCTCAACTCGATTTGCGCCTCCAGCGGCCGGAACTCCTTTGTGATTCCGGTGAACTACAGCCGAGGCACTCCCGGAATGAATGCCGCGGCCAAACGGCAACCGCCTCAACCAATATGG
>CAYMLN010000622.1:1141-1932 GCA_964391045.1 uncultured Saprospiraceae bacterium | reverse complement strand
GGCGAAGAGATCGCATTACTTGGGCAAGGGACGCAGCATACCTTCAGCCGCAACCGCCTGCTTGTCAACGTGCTCAATACCGACCTGCGGGCCGGCATGGAGTTCGAGGTGCGGTCCGGGGTGTCCCATTTCGTGCAGGCGGGCCTGCGCGTCGGCTATGAGACGGTCGACGACCGGATACATGAATGGGAGCGCCTCGATAGCGCGGGGTATTCGCTGCCGTATGATCCGGAGGGCCTCGATCTCCGGTACACGCTCGACAGCCGGCGTGATCTCACATCGCTGCGCTACTCCGGCTTTCTCCAGAACACGTATACGCACCAGTATGACGGCGGGCGCGAGATGCGGGTCACCGTCGGTGTTCGCGGCAATTACTGGGACCTCACGCGGGAAATGCTCTTCAGTCCCCGCATCCAATGGCTGTACGCGCCGTCCCGCCATACGGCGTTCCGCTTTGCCACGGGCCTGTATATGCAGCCGGGCTTTTACCGCGAACTGCGGCGACCCGACGGCACGATCAACGAATCGTTGCGCGCCCAGAAGTCATACCAGGTCCTCGCCGGGTACTCGACGTCGTTTGGTCCTCCGGGGTCTTCGGGGCCGAAGTACAAGCTCATCGTCGAAGGGTATTACAAATCGCTCTGGGACCTCGTCTCATACGAAGTGGACAATGTCCGGATCCGCTACTCCGGGGAGAACGACGCCTCGGGCTATGTCGTCGGCCTGGACATGCGACTCAATGGCGAACTCGTGCCTGGCGCCGAATCATGGGTCAACCTGTCGTTCCTGCG
>CAYMLN010000622.1:0-1131 GCA_964391045.1 uncultured Saprospiraceae bacterium | reverse complement strand
GGGGTCCAGCACCTCAAGCGGGAGGAAGGCCAGGTGGAGGGCGTGCCGGTCAAGGACGTACCGCGGCCAACCGACCAGTTCATGACCTTGAGCGTTTTCTTCCAGGACTATTTCCCGAACAATGACAATTTCCGGGTGCACATGATGATGGGGATCGGGACCGGCCTGCCGTTCGGCATCAAGGACAACAATACCATCTACCGCAACACCTATCGCTTCAAGCCCTATCACCGGGTCGACATCGGTTTCTCCACGCGCCTGTGGACACGTGCCTGGGCGGCAAAGGGCAAGCATAGCTTCCTGGGATTCAGCCGGGAGACCTGGCTTAGCATCGAGATCTTCAACCTCCTCAACGTGCGTAACGAGGCGAGCCGCACCTGGATCAAGACCGTCTTTGAGGCCCAGTACGCCATTCCCAACTACCTGACGTCAAGGCGGTTAAATATTCGATTCCGGTGTGATTTCTGACCGGGTACCCCGGGCAGGGCCCCGGCGGGCCGGATTTCGATGCGGAACGCTTTGTGATTCAGCGGGTTTGCCTATCTTTGCCGTCCGTTAAAAACCGGTCGTCCACTTGTGGACCAGGGCCGGCAAGGTATTTTGACCACTAAATTTTAACCAACACGTTTTATGGCAGTTCGCATTCGCCTCCAGCGGCATGGCCGCAAGCAGGCCCCCTTCTACCACATCGTCGTGGCTGACGCCCGCGCCCCGCGCGACGGTGCGTTCATCGAGCGTATCGGCATGTACAACCCGATGACCCGTCCCGCCACGATCGACATCGATCGCATGAAAGCATTCGAGTGGCTTCGCGCCGGCGCACAGCCGACGGACACGGTACACGCCATCCTCCGTTTCAAGGGCGTGATGTTCTACAAGCACCTCATGCGTGGCGTAGCGAAGGGCGCGATGACCCAGGAAGATGCCGAGATGAAGTTCCGCGACTGGGTCGATACGAAGGAGGCGAAGATCGCCGCCCGCGTGCAGGCCACGGCCGAGGAGCGCAAGCGCCGCGCCGCCGAGATCAGCGGTTCGGTCAAGAAAGTCGAGAAGAAGAAAGCTGCCGAAGCGCCGGACGAGCTGCTGAGCGTCAACCTCGAGGAGGCTGCTGCCGCCGAGACGGCCGACCAG
>CAYMLN010000621.1:0-1937 GCA_964391045.1 uncultured Saprospiraceae bacterium | reverse complement strand
ATCTTGATTTCCAGGCTGATCGACATGTTCTCGATGTAGAGGATGTCGAATTTAAGTCGTTGGAGCATCTGGTCCAGGTTACTCGCATAGCCATACTTGACCTGGCCCCAGGAGGTGATCCCGGGCCTGACCTTGAGCAGGTGCTTGTAATGCGGCGCCTGCTCCATGATCTTGTCGATGAAGTACCGCCGTTCCGGCCGCGGGCCCACGAGCGACATTTCCCCGATCAGCACATTCCACAGCTGGGGCAGCTCATCGAGCCGCCACTTGCGCATGACCGCCCCCCAGGGCGTGCATCGCGCATCCCCGTCAAAGGATAGCATCGGTCCCTCTCGTTCGGCATTGACGTGCATCGACCTGAACTTCCGGATCAGGAACGGCTTGCCATGCAGGCCGATTCGTTCCTGGGAGTAGAAGACGGGCCCGGGGGACGACAGGCGTACGCGGATCGCGATATAGAGCAGCAAGGGCGAGAGGATGACCAGGCCGATCGCACTGATGACGATGTCCATACCCCGCTTGACCACCTGCTCCCAATGCTGCATGAGGCCCTGCCGGATCTCGATGAGCACGGCGCCGTAGGGATAGTTCATCTTGACCGTACCGAGCAGGATGTCGTACATGTCCGGGATGATCTTGACCAGGAGCTCCTCCTTGAAATCGAAGAGCACGTCGAGGATGCCCTTCAGTTTGTTGTGCTCGGAGGTCTCGATGGCGATCAGCGCTTCCTCCACGTCCTCCCGTTCGATCACCTCAGTGAGCTGGTCCAGCGTGCCCAGATTGGGCAGCCGGCCCTCCAGGACGGGCGTCGCGGTGCTTTCGCTGTCGACGAAACCGATGATCCGGTAACCCAGGCTCTTCTTCCGGGCACCGATGTCTTCCAGCAGCTCGAGCGCCTTTTCGTTGCCGCCGATGAGGATGGTCGTGTAGGCCACCTTCCCGGCCCGCAACCGGCGGCTGGCCCAGGTGAGGATGATCATCCTGACGGCGGCGGTGATCGTGAAATGGATGAGGAAGAGCCGGAAAAACGACTGGACATAATCCGACACATCGTCGGCCGTGTCGTCGAGCAGCAAGGTGAAGAAGATGACCAGCACGCCGCCGAGGGTCAGCATGAAGGTCCGGCCCAGGGTCGCCAGGCGGGAAAGGCGATAGATGTCGGTGTACCGGTCGAAGATCCAGTAGAAAATGATCCACCCGATCGGGATGATCACCACGCCGTACCAGAAGTTGTGATCGTCGAGCACGCCGTGGGCCAGTGACTTGCCCTCGCCCCAGGCCCGGAAGAGATAAAACAAGGCCCACGCCGCCATGGCCGACACGAAGTCGGCGCATGCGTAAAGGAACATATGGAACCGGCGGAGTCGCTTCATCGCTTACAGGTGCACGACCTTGATGTTGTCCAGCAGGATCTCGTATTCCGGCTGCGTACTCCCGACCGGATATTCGGAAATGAATATGATCTGGTAGGCCGGAAAATCCGAGGCCTCAAGCCAGTCGGTCAGCTCGAGATAGAGCATGTTCCATTCCGCGCTCGGCTTGGCGATGTAGATCAGGGTCTCGAACTCGGAACCGCTGATGTCGATCCCGACGAGGCCGATGCCCATCTCGATATCCGTCTTGTACCAAAATTCCAGGTAAGCCGGCGTACCGTCGGTCGGGAAGGAGGTGACCGGGATCGCGTGACCAACATTGATCGCGTTGGCCGTCTGCGTCAGCACGATCCGGCCGCAGTGGGTGCCATCGACCGCGTCGATGTCCGAGATCTCCAGGCTCGTACCGGAGACGGTGTCCCGGTTGTCCGTAAAGGGATTGTTTTGCTCGAAGTCGGCCGTCAGCGGGAAATCCGCCTGCGGCTGGTAGCGACTGACAGGGGCGACCTCGATGACATCACCGGGCGAGACGGTCGGGGTGATCGTGTAGCCGGTGACGAGCGG
>CAYMLN010000620.1:0-1949 GCA_964391045.1 uncultured Saprospiraceae bacterium | reverse complement strand
TAGAGCACCAATGCGTTCAACCTGGGCTTCGCGCTCACCGGCGTTGCCTTTGTTGACCAGCGAAAGTGGTTCTGGAAGAACAAGGCCACCCTGACCCTGGGCTGGTTGAAATTCGACGACCGCGATGTGGCCGATGATGACGACCGCTTCCGCGTCGCCTCCGACGCCTTCAATGTGCAAAGCCTTTACGGATACAAGCTCACCAAGACGCTGGCTGTTTCCGCCCTGGCCGATTACCGCACGGCCATGCTCGACGGGCGATTCAACAATCCGGCCTTCCTCGACCTCGGTGTCGGGGTGACCTGGACGCCGGTCAAGAACCTGGTGGCTGTCTTCCATCCGCTCAACTACAACCTCGTCTTCTCCCGGGATACATTCGACTACAAGTCCACAACCGGTTGCAAGATCGTGGTCGACTACAATGCCGAACTGACCAAGAACCTCGCATGGAAAACGAACCTCTCGGCTTTTGCGAGCTATGAGGGCTTTGATTTCTCCAACTGGACGTGGACCAACGGGTTTACCACCGCGGTGCGGGGCGTGGGGATCGGGTTCGATTTCGCCCTCCGGCAAAACAAGCAGGAGGCCAGGGCCTTCGATCCGCTGCGCACGGACAATCCGCTGCAGACATCCTTCATCCTCGGCCTGACCTACGCGATCAAGACATGATCGCCCGGCGACTGCGACCGGTCGCGCGCTGCATGATGTATGTGATCGCCATCGCGATTTTCATTCCAGCCGTCCGCATGGCTGCACAGCCCTTTTATTTTGGCGCCGACCTGTCCTACGTCAATGAAATGGAAGACTGCAGCGCGACCTACAGCGGACTTGGCCTGGATGATCCGTATGCCATCTTCGCCGAAAAGGGCTGCAACCTGGTCCGCCTGCGGCTTTGGCATACGCCGTCGTGGTATGACGCGCTCAACGCGGGCCAGCGCTATTGCGACCTGGAGGATGTCAAGCGATCGATCAGCCGCGCCAGGGAATTGAACATGTCGGTCCTCCTGGACTTCCACCTGTCGGACACCTGGGCCGATCCCAGCCAGCAGATCGCGCCTGCGGCCTGGCAACCGATCCTGCCCAACCTTGCGGTGTTGCAGGATTCACTTTACCAGTATGTCTTCGGCACACTGGGCCATCTCGCTGCCGAAGGACTGCTGCCGGATATCGTGCAGATCGGGAATGAGGTCGACCGCGACATCCTGCAGTCTGGCGCAAACTTGTCCTGGTCGCTGCGTTGGCCCCGACAGGCCTTGTTGTTCAACAGCGCCATCGATGCGGTGCGCGATGCCGCGGCGCTGCACCAGGCACAGATCCGGATCGCCCTGCATTTCGGGACGCCCAACACGGTGGCCTGGACCATGGACCAGTATTGGACCAACGGGGTGCAGGACATCGACATCATCGGGTTCTCGTGGTATCCCGAATTTCACGGCGGCACGTTCGCGCAAGTCGGCGACGTCGTCGATATCCTCCGGACCACCTATCCCGGCAAGGACGTCATGATCATGGAAACGGCGTACCCGTTCACCTCCCAGAATGCCGATGCGGCCCCCAACGTCCTCTCCTATTGGTATCCCGGCTTTTTCCCGCTCAGTCCCACCGCGCAGCGCGACTGGCTGATCGCGCTCACGCAGGCGATGATCGACCACGATGTGGCTGGGGTCCTGTATTGGGAGCCCGCATGGGTGAGCACCTCGTGCTCGACGCAGTGGGCGCAGGGCTCGCATTGGGATAATGCCACATTCTTCGACCATTCGCATGCGCTCCAGCAGCCCGGCGGGATCGACTGGATGCAGCATCCGTATACGGGACTGAGTGCAACGCATGAAGTGGCCCTACCCTCCGGCCTGGCAGCCACGTGGACGGGAGATGGATTTTCGATCGCTATGCCCTATTCGCTGGAGCCGCATCTTACCCGCTTATTCGGGATCGATGGTAAAATGGTT
>CAYMLN010000619.1:0-1961 GCA_964391045.1 uncultured Saprospiraceae bacterium | reverse complement strand
GAACGCCCTGACGATCAAGACCGGGAAGACGTACACGTTGCGCGTCCCGAAGTCCTCCTGACAGATGTTCAGACGAAGGGTTCCATCCGCTCGGGATATGCCGCCACGGCGGCCCCGATGATCCCGGCATCGTTGAAGGCCGAAGCACTCACCACCGGTGTCCGGAGGTGGTTAAAATGATGGGCGAACTCATCGAACCGGAAGCTCACGCCGCCGCCCAGCACGAACAGGCGCGGCGAGAAGAGCAGGATGAGATAATCGAGGTATTCGGCGAGTTCGGTAGCCCACTGATCGTAATCGAGCTCACGTTCTTTCCGGGCCCTGTTGCTTACCCAGTTTTCCGCGATGCTCCCGCGATAGATCAGGTGGCCGAACTCCGTGTTGGGCACGAGCACGCCATCGTAGAAAAGCGCCGATCCGATGCCGGTGCCGAGCGTGAGCATGAGGGCAGTGCCCCGCACGTGGTTGATGCGACCCCACATGCGCTCCGCCATGCCGGCCGCATCCGCGTCGTTGATCACCGCATAAGTGTGTCCCGTATGCGCGTGAAGGAGGTCCTGCACGTTGGTCCCGATCCACCCCTTGTCGACGTTGGCCGCGCTGAGCGCGATGCCGTCCTGGATGATCGCGGGAAAACCCACGCCGATGCGCCGGCCCGCAAAGCCCGTTTCCCGCACGAGCTCACCGATGGCCGCGGCGACCGCCTCCGGCGTAGAAGGTTGGGGGGTGTCCACCTTGAAGCGTTCGCCCACCATTTCGCCCTTGTCCAGGTCGACGAGGCCGGCCTTGATGCCGGAGCCGCCGATATCGATGCCTAACGCGAGTTCGCTCACGGGGATCACTTGATGACGCGCACCGTCATTTTGACGTCCTGCTTCGGCCGGTCGCGGCCGTCCTTCTCCACTTCGGCGATCTTGTCGATGACCTCGAGGCCCGAGATGACGCGGCCGAAGACCGTGTAATCGCGGTCGAGGAAAGGCGTTCCGCCCTGCTCGAGGTACTCCTTGCGTTGCTCCTCGGTATACGTGAAGCCCTTGCGCCGCTCCATCTGGTCGAGCGTGGTGTTGTCGACCGGGCTGCCCTGGACGATGTAGAACTGGCTGCCGGAAGACTTGCGCTGCGGGTTGACGTTGTCGCCCGTGCGGGCGGCGGCGATCGCCCCGCGCACGTGCACGAGGCTGTCGACGAACTCTGCGTCGACCTGGTAGCCCGGGCCGCCCGAGCCAAGCGGTGTCCCGGCCGCGGCCCCGCGGGAATTGGGATCTCCGCCCTGGATCATGAAGCCTTCGATCACGCGGTGAAATAGCAGGTCATTGAAATACCCTTCTTCCGCCAGCTTGAGGAAATTGTCCCGGTGCTTCGGCGTGGCGTCGTACAGCTCGGCGACCATGATGCCGAAATCGGTCGTGATCTCGACCAGGCACTTGGCCGGCGGATCGATATGAATGTTCTGGGTCATCGTATTGGATTTCTTTCCGGCCGTCGCGGTCAGCGTGACGGTATACGTCCCTGCATGGGCGTAGCGATACGTCGGATTTGCGTCGGTGGATTCGCCTCCGTCGCCGAATGTCCAGGCGTAGGTCTCGGCTTTCTCGGACGTGTTGGTAAACTGGATCTGCGCGGGCGCTTCGTGATGCCCTTCCGGGAAGGTAAAACGCGCCACGGGCTTCTGGGCCATGGCGGAGGGGAGCGTCGGCAGGAGGGCGGCCAACAGGCAGAAAAATCGATTCATCAGTCGTTGATCAGTTTAATGGTCATGCGCACGTCCTCGATCGGGCGCTTGCGGTCATCCACGGGCACCTTGGCGATCCGGTCCACGATCTCCATACCGGAGACGACTTCGCCGATGCTGGCATCGGGCGGGATGTGGTCTGGGGCGGCCTTGGAGATGACGACATCCTGGGCGGTGACGACGACGACATGCTCTATGGCGAGGCTGGCGACGACTGGCTCTCGGGAGA